>JBCCFD010000005.1:0-52021 GCA_039029915.1 Chloroflexota bacterium | reverse complement strand
AGCTGATGAGAGGGGTGAAGTGAATCGATGCGACTGGTAATGATGCCGTGGATGTTATCCGGGAATTGGAACGTGTTGAGATTTTCTAAGCCATCTGCAATGTGGCAAACGCCATCCTCAACGCGAATAATACCCGTATCCCGCAGGGCGTACGCAATTTCTTCGCTGAAGAAGGGATTACCCTCTGCTTTGGCAGTAATGATGTTTAACAAAGGCTGGGGAATTGAAGTGGCTTTTAATCGATGGCAAATTAATGCTTCGATCGCGTCTTGAGGCATTGAGTCAATATCAAGCGGGTAAACATTTTCCTTGCTTTCAATGACCTCTAACTTGGAAATGGTTTTGTCAAAACTGGGTCGGGTGACAATGACAAGCAGCATTGAATCGAGGCTGTTGCGGACCTCTTCGAGCAGTGTCCATGAAGATGAATCCAGCCAGTGGGTGTCTTCGATGATTAAGGTAAGCGGCGTGCTGTCGTTGATTTGTTTAAGCGTTTGGATAAGCAGCTTGTTTGTGGAATTTGCCCGTGCTTGCCCCACCATTTGGGCAGTGAGTTCGTTGTCCTCAATGGAAACCTGCAAAATTTGTGACAGCAGCGGCAATAATTGTTCAAACTCGGGGTCGACTTCAGCCAGTTTGGACCTGATTGCCTGCTCAGCATCTTTAAGATAGGTGTCGCCGTACTCAATTGAGGTCAGATCAAATATTTCACTAAAGATGGATCGCCAGCCGTGGTAGGGGGTTGATTTTTCGATTGAGCTACCGGCACCGATATAAACGGCCGTTTTCTCACTGTCACTCAGCTGTTCAATCTGCTGCATAAGATAGCCGACCAGCTGAGATTTACCCATGCCCGCCTCACCTCGAATAATCACGGTGCTGCCTTGATTTTGCTGAACCAGCGCCTTTAAACGCTCATTTAAGACCGCTTTTTCGGCCTCACGGCCGAAAACCACGGCATCTAAGGTTGATTCACTGTTATGAGAGAACGATGCTTTCCGCTGTCCTAATTCAAAAATTGGGATGGGTTCATCCAACCCTTTAATCTTTTTAAGCCCCATACTGGCAAAATCAAACGCGTTTTCTGTGGCTTTCTTTATGCGAGAGGAGACAAAAACTGTTCGATCTTGGGCCATGCCCATGAGCCGGGCTGCCAAATTGACGTCATTGCCCAAAACGCCATACGTTTTTCGCTGCTCTCCGCCATAGGCACCCGTGTAGGTGTGCCCATAGCTGACGCCAATTTGGATAGAGCTGATGAAATTTAATCTGGGCGGGATGTTTTTGAGAATATCGGCAGAAAGTAATGCCCGTACCGGATCATCCTCATTGGCAATGAGGGCACCAAACGTCACGTATAGATAGCTTCCTTTGTCACCAATGGTTAATTGGATGAGGTGGCCGCTATAGCTGTTGACAACCGATTGCACCCATTGAATGAAGAGATCGAGTTTTTGGCCCGCCTCTTCATCGTGGTCGTAATCGATACCATCAAACCGCAAAAATAGGGGCACAGTGGGTCGCAGTTCGGCTAAGAAGTTTTCTTGCCCTTCTAAGAGTCGTTGGTGGACAGGGGGCAGGAGCCATTCAATCTGTTTTTCAAGCGGGGTATCGGCTGTTATCTGCGGCCAAGGGGCTTCTTCGACTTGCCCCTGGTAATCTTTGACGGTTGTGTATTGGCGACCTTCATCACCCTCTCTGACTGCTACGGCGTCTAATTCGTCTTTTAAAAGGACAAATGTTTCAGGAGCGAGAATGATTTCACCCGTATTTGAGAGTTTTTCGGCATTAGCTACATAATCAAGCGTTTTACCCGCGATGGTCAAGATTTTTTGGATATCGGATTTGCCGACGACGAATCGGCGAGCTGGGCCGGATGCTAAACCAACCTTGATGCCTAAGCGAATTAAACGGCCGTCTGGTAATCGAATTTCTTCCATTTCAGCAATAACCGTTTGCATCAACTGGGCGGCGGTCATTGCTCGCTTGGCAGTGGTGAGTAGATTGCTCCCCTGAGCATCGAACCAGCAGGTGATGGCGTCTCCGCTAAATGAAATGATGCTGCCCTGATATTGATGGGCTTGGTAAATTAAACGGCCGTAAATCTCATTGAGATAATCGGTAAGTTCTTCAGCACCCCGTTTCCCCCCTAGCTCTCTAGACAGGCTTTGCGTTAAGGGCGTAAAGCCAGAAATATCAGCAAAGAGAACTGTTCCTTCAGTTCGGCTTGAAAGCTCGAAATCTTCGGCTAAAGCGATTCGTTGTTCATACGGAATGTAGTGGCTAATTGATTGCATTCGGTTGACCTTGGCTTGTTGTGATTGACAGATTTCTTCCTGAGTAAAGGATACCAAATATGCGTGACCTAAGCGTGACATTGCCTGTCCTGATAGTCTATTTGATGCGGCACTGTCCGAATTTCATGATGGAATGCGGATGACACGGATTGCACGGATAAAAAGAATAAGAATCAGCGAAATCAGCGAAATCAGCGTTCTATATTTTTGCACTTTTTCAAACACTAAAAAACTGTGGTTTTCATTGTCGCATTGGTGAGCAACGGGTACACTTCTCTCATGCCTACAATAATCATCAACGGACAAAAAATTAATTACTCAGAGAATGTGGTGGACACTGATGCCCCAGCCCTAATTTTGGTGCACGGGGCTGGAAGCCGGATTCAGGTTTGGCCTTACGCTTGGTCGCAATATACCTATGTGCGCTATCCCAAAGTGAAGCGTTGGCTAACAGATTTCCCCATTTATATGATTGATTTGCCTGGACACGGCCGTTCTGCCTCTCCCGGCCGAGATAGCGTTAAAGGGTACGCAAAAGACATTCTCGACTTTGTCAAAGCCAAAGAGATTAAGCGATTTGTGATTGGTGGGCATTCTATGGGGGCAGCTATCGCTCAAACGATTGGGTTGATGAAGCCAGATGGGTTAGAAGGGCTTGTTTTGTTTGGGGGCGGGGCGCGTATGCCTGTTACCGATATGATTTTGGATGGGCTGCTGAGCGAGTTTGAAAAAACGGTTCACATGATCGTTAAATTCTCGTGGGCACGGGATGCAGCTGAAAACTTTACTGAGGTGGCCACTCAGCATATGTTGGGTACAGAGCCAGAAGTCGTTCACGGTGATTTTTACGCCTGTTCCCAATTTGATGTGCGCGAAAGGTTAGGTGAGATTGACGTGCCCGTATTGGTGGTTGGTGCCTCTGATGACAAGATGATGCCGCTTAAAAATAGTCAATTTTTGGCAGAAAACATTCCCAATGCCACATTGGCCGAAATTCAAAATTCAGGACATTTCATGATGACCGAGAAGACCAATGCCGTTACGAAGGCAATGGTTAAGTTTATGTCTGATTTCTAGTGGGCCGTCCAAAAAAGATTGCGGGCCAGCAAGCGACGGCGGAACCTGAGGTTTTGACCAACAGCTTGGATCCATCAGTTCGGCCAAAGAAGTTTTTCAAAACATTAGCCGTCGTTCATGGTTCGTCCAAACCCTAAAATCGAGACGCCAAAAATAATAATCCCGCTACCGATCCAGTGCCAAATGGTCGGTGTTTCCTGCAGAAAGAAAATAGCAATAACTCCCGAAGCGACAACCGAAAGTTGAATGAGAATTGACACATAGGTGGCTGGAAACACGCGGACTGAAAAGTTGGCCGATAAGTGACCCAGCACTTGGGCCACAAGTGCAATGACAACGATCCAAACGTAACCCATGAGCGAAAAGCCAAAGAATGGGACGTTTGTTGCTATCCCGAAGAGTGTGGTCATCAGAGCGGCGGCGCTAAAAAGCGCCCAAGTATAAACCAAAAAGGGAAGGTCATTTCGCATTCGCCTGCCAATAATGATGTAAATAGAAAGGGTGATCGCGTTTAAAAGGGATAGCCCTGCTCCGAGCAGCGGGCGGCTACCCACATCAAGTCCCTCAACGCCGCTGATGACAATAACTGAACTGCCAACCAGCGCCATAACGACACCGATCCAGACGCGCCGATTAAAGACGATACCCAACAGCGTTATTTCTAGAATAATTGTCCACAGTGGAGATGTGCGACGGAGAGCGCCATTTACCAAGACGGTTGTGTTTTCTAGGGCAAAAAAGAGGCAAACCAGCCCGAGCGCATGAAAAAAACCAGCCGCTGAAGTCCATCCCCAGTCTGCTGTGGGTGTTGCTTTGATCACGTCACGATGCTGTCTCCACGCAAAAGGGGTCATCATAAGAGCCCCAATCACTAAACGCCAAATGATAATTGAAAGGGATGGGACGCCTTCATTCTGGGCAAACCGAATGAAGATTGGGGCTAAAGAGGCCGAGATTGTTAAGATGATGATGGCTATCCAGCCTTGGGTTTGTCTTGGGACATTGTGAAGGGACATAGCTGGGAATGGTAACGGCCGTTTCTTACCGTGACAACAATTTGCCTCAACCGGTCTGTTTTTCGATAATCTCTTCATGAAACTCCCAAAAAACAACTTTAAACATGCACTGGCCAATGGCGACCTCCAATTTGGCTTATGGTCTACGCTAGGTTCCAATATTGTTGCTGAGGTAATTGGCGACAGCGGGTTTGACTGGATTTTGCTTGATACCGAGCACACACCCAACGAACCGCCTAACTTAGTCTCTCAAATGCAGGCGATGGCCACCGGCACGGCCTCACCCATCGTGAGACCGGCGTGGAACGACGCCGTTATCATCAAGCGGCTATTGGATATTGGCGTGAATTCGCTTTTGGTGCCATTTGTTCAAACCGGAGAGGAGGCCAAAGCGGCCGTAGCCGCCACGCGCTATCCGCCAGAAGGGATTCGCGGGGTAACGAGTAGCGGGCGCGGCGCAAAATACGGCCGTGTTAAAAATTACCTGCACGAGGCGGCCAGTGAAATTGCTGTGCTTGTTCAGATTGAAACGGACACTGCTCTCAAAAATCTTGAAGAAATTGCCGCCGTGCCGGGCGTTGATGGTGTCTTTATTGGGCCATCCGACCTGTCGGCTTCTCTGGGGCATTTAGGCAATCCCAAGCATGAAGAGGTCCAGACGGCGTTGAAAACGGCCGTTGACCAGCTCAAAGCAATGGGTAAGCCAGCTGGTATCTTGGCGTACAATCCAGATGATGCCAAGCGATACATCAAGTGGGGCTATCAATTTCTTGCGGTTGGGTCAGATTTAGGCGTATTGCGGACCGGCACGACGGCTTTGGCGGCTTCTTACCGATAGTTGATACGTTTATTTAATTGAGTCAATCTTAATGCTTTGTAACCAAAGCTTCTTTAATAATGTCATGTCGAGTGGGTCAAGCCAACCAACGCGACTCTCAATTAGAAAGTCGAGACATCTCTCCGATAGATTACTAAATAGAGTACAGATCTCTAACGACGAGATGCCTCGACTCAGCTTACGGCCGCGACTGCTTTAATTTAGCTCCGCTCGACATGACACAAAAGTAAATTTTATTTTTGTAACAGTGTATTGATTGAGTAGAGAAATTAGTAGTTTGTAACTGGGAACTGGAAAGATTGGAACAGGGATTGTGGGTTGCTTTCAGCGATAGTTTAGAAGGTTTAGTGCGGCATATTTCACGTGATTATTTTATCCCAATCGGGCCTTCACCTGCTGCGCATAGCGACGCGAGACCGGGATGGTCGATTCGGCCGTGTCGTTGAGCCGCAGCTGATATCCGCCTGAGAACCACGGGATTAGCTCAGCGACCGCGTTCAAATTTACCAAAAACCCCTTGTGAGAGCGGCAAAAGTTGTGAGAATCAAGCCGCTCTTCAAGCGCCTTTAGCGTGTAGCGAGTTAATCTTGTGTCACCGTATTGTGTTTTGACAAACACTCTTTTTTCCTTTGCCTCAATGTAAGCAATTTCATCATACGGCATAAGCTGACGGTTGCCGTTTTCAGATTCAACCCACAGCTTTTCAATCGATTGTGTTTGAGGGGAATCGGCCAGAAACTGCTTGATGAGCGCTTTTTGCTGTGCAAGCGTTTTCTTCTCCCCTAACCTCTGTCTTACCTTATCAACCGTTTTGGTTAATCGCCTTTTGGAAAAAGGCTTTACCACATAATCGATAGCCGCCAACTCAAACGCTTTTAATGCATGCTGATCATACGCGGTCGCAAACACAATCAGCGGCGGATTCGGCAATTCAGCAATGGTGGCGGCGGTGGTCAGTCCGTTGATTTTAGGCATGTTAATATCTAAAAAGACGACGTCCGGCTGCAGTTTAGAAAGAATGGCTAGGGACTCTTCTCCATTGCTGGCCTCATAAAACGTCGCTTCGGGAATTAACTGTTCCAAAACAAAGCGCAGCTCTTGGCGGGCGGGGAACTCATCGTCAACAAGTAAAAAAATCATGCGGGTATTTTAAGCGTCACGGTTGTGCCTTTTTCAGGCTGGCTTTGAATGACGGGTTTATACGATGCGCCATAAATCGCTGTCATGCGCTGTTCAATATTGTTCAGCCCGATGCCGTGCCCTTTGGGTTGGTTATGTTGAGGGTCAAACCCGCATCCATCATCAGTCACCTCAATTTGAGTATATCCATTTTGCTGTGTGGCTGTGATTGTCAATGTGCCTCCTGTCGCCTTTGGGGCAATGCCGTGCACAATGGCATTTTCAGCGATAGGTTGAACAATGAGGGTCGGTAGATGAACGGCTTGATTGACGCAGTCGTGAATTTGCCAGTTCACCGTTAAGCGGTCGCCTAGCCGCGCTTTTTCGATAGCGAGATACGCTTTAACCGTTTCCAATTCTGCCTCAAGCGTGACGGTAGCCTCCGAACGAAGCACACTGTGAAACACGTCTGAGAGATCGTCAAGGAGATCGTAAGCCGTATCGGGTGCGGTTCGGGCGTGGTACCGAATCGTGCTTAGTGCGTTAAACAGAAAATGTGGGTTGATTTGGGCGCGAAGGGCCCTAAGCTCAGCTTGCGTTTGGGCGTTTTCCGCGTTGGCGAGCTGAATCTCAGTTTCACGTCCCTGTGCCTGTTGGATTAAGAGGCCGAATAAAAATAGAGCGAGGCCATTCAAAATAGCCCCCGGTAGTTCTTCAACTAGAAATTCCGCGGTGCCAAACGCTACAAAAAAGAGCCATGCGGAACTCCATTCAATCAAAAAACCAAGCAAAAATAGTCGTGAAGGCAGTAAAAGGGAGTTTGAATCTGTCTCTTTCCAAAACCCGACGAGCACGCCGCTAAAAAGCAAAATGATAACAGACAGATCAAGCAGGACAGTTGCTAAAACGGATATTACCTGCTCACCCGATTCAATCCCTTGGTCGAGGGTGAAGTGATTGATCATAAAGAACAAAACAGTGATTAGCCCAAATCGCAACCCCATGCGCCAGCCGCCTAAGATTGCTGAAACTAAAACGATTAACAGCCCATTGGTAAGACCAAAGTCGATATCTTCACTTAGCCAAACGGTGGCGATTAGATTGATAAGTAAGATGGTAATCAGGAAGCCATTTAACCAAAATTGCTCTCTTTTTGTTTGAGTCTGAGCGTTGATAGCCGAGCGGAAAAAAGGGGTCAAGCTTAGCAGTAGCAGACCTGTTAAAGGAACAAATAGCTGCTGCATTGCGATGCCGAGCAGTTCAGCATCAACGCCAAACTCATCAAGCTCAATTAGTTCAAGCGGCTCAGCGTGTTCCATCATCCGAAGCATGAACGCGATACCGAGCAGGATGATAAAAGTGATAAAGGCTAAGGCTAGCAAACGGCCGTATTTCCCGCGCCATGTCGTTAAAGCAGTCATTCTCTCTATCTTAACATATCGTTTTATTATTCGATGACCGCTTATCTCCTAAAATCAACCGCTTATTCACCGCCTGTCCTAAATTTGTTCAAAACAAGTCCCGTCTTGATTAAGATGCCAAACAGGCATGAGCTGACACGTTCATGATTCAAATTTATCAGGACTTACGCACCCTGAGCCTGTCGAAGGGTTAAGAAACTCACTTCGACAGGCTCAGTGACCGCTATTTGCGTAAGTCCTATTTATTAGAAAATTAATTTTGAAAAGGACTTATGATGAAACGTAAAACAATCTATTTTTCGCTGTTAGCCCTCCTCCTTTTTGGATTTTCAACCGTTGCGTTGGCCAGAGAAGGGATTCTGCACGCTGTCTTTTTAGATGAAGAGATGGACGAAGCATGTTGGGAAGATGATGAATCAGGTGAGGAAATCTGTGAAGATGATTCGTTTGATGAAGACTTTGATGAAGACTGGGACTTTGATGAGGCTGCAGACTTTGATGAAGCCGCTGATTCTGACGATATGGACCATGATCATCACGACATGAGCATGAATCATGGTGCGAATCATCAAAACCATGATGTAGAGGTCGGGCAAATGAACCATGATGCCCATATTCACAACCCAGCGGCGGCCGAGTTTACGGCCGTATCCTCCGGCGACTGGACAGACCCCAACACGTGGCAAGGTGGCGCCTTGCCTACGGAAAATACAGCGGTCTCTATTCCAGCAGGCACGATCGTAACGGTTGATTCAGTCGTTCAACCTCGCTTTAAAAGTGTTGCGATTGATGGGACCCTGCGCTTTGCAACGGATGTGAATACCGAGCTGCGAGTTGATACGATAACCAGTGGTGTTAATGGGGTGTTTGAGATAGGAACGGCCGTTCAGCCCGTAGAACCCAACGTCACAGCCCGCATTATTTTTGCTGACCTTGGTCCCATTGACAAAACGGTTGATCCGCATCAGCTTGGGCGTGGGGCAGTCTTGCACGGCCAAACCATAATTTACGGTGCCCCCAAAACGCATCGCCTTACAACGGCCGTTTTTCCTCAGGCTGGCGATACCGTGCTTAACCTGAGCAGTGCCCCAAGCGGCTGGCGCGTTGGTGATTCGATTGTTGTCACTGGCTCACAGGGCAATACGAGCGAGGAAGTTCGCGTTGTGACAAACATTAGCGGCGCAAATGTGACGCTGGATCGTCCCCTCGAGCTTGACCACATCCCACCGAAAAGCGATCTTAACCTTTGGGTTGCAAATTTAACGCGCAACATCCATTTTGAATCTGAAAATAGGGATGATGTTTTACGCCGGGGACACATGATGTTTATGCACACCAACCAAGTTGATATTAACAATGCCAGTTTTTACGGTCTAGGTCGCACCGATAAGCGCATTCCTTTGGATGATGTATCTTACGAAATTAACGAGGAAATGGTGGGCAACGATAATAATTCACCCATCCACTTCACGGTGATTCCCGGTCCAGCCATCAACATTCGGGGACGCTATGCCCTGCACGTGCATCGAGCAGGCACCGTCGGGTCGCCTGCGGTTTACAAAGGGAGCGTGGTAGTTGATAGCCCAGGTTGGGGATTTGTAAACCACTCATCAAATGTAGATATGATTGATAACGTTTCCTACAACGTTCAAGGGGCTGGCTTTTACACTGAAGCTGGGGATGAGGTTGGCTCTATTGTGGGTAATATTGCCGTTCGAACCGTCAACGAGACGTTTACGATTGATGATTTGGGAGCCATTGATCCTGATCTCGGGCTGGACAGCGGTGATTTTGGTCAGGACGGCGATGGCATCTGGCTATCAGGCACCCGCGTTAGCGTCATTGATAACGTTGTTTCTGGTGCCTCAGCCCACGGCATTATCTTTTGGGTTGATGGTTTGATTGAGCCAGATACAGGACGCTCGACGGTTCAAGTGAGTGATTTACCAGATGGTCATTTGATCCCAAATCGACTGACCGTTCCCGTGTGGTGGGCACCGCTCGCTGAAGTGCGTAATAATGAGATTTATGGGGCCACAGTCGGCTTTCGCTCGCGCTATATTCATGCCGAAGGGTATATGGGGGACCCCGAAAGTGATTGGCATGCCCCGCCGCCGCAGGCGTATATTGACACCTTAAATCCAGTTTTTGACGGCATCACCGTCTGGGGATCGCGAGATGGTGTATTGCTAAACTACAATGAGCGCGTCTCGGTTCGTAATTTGCGCTTGGTGGGAATTGGAACAGCGTTCTGGCACAATTTAGGCCGAACGGCAGCTGTTGGTGTTGGCCTTGACTTAAATAATGAAGAAACGCTTGGCCCCGGCGTGATTGAAAATGTTTCGATTGAAGGGTTTGAGATGGGCTTCTTGATGCCGCGTCAAAGTGAATGGATGGTGCGGAATGTCGAATTGAGCAATGTGATTGACATCCTGCTTCACGAAGCTCGCCAAGAACCACGCACGTTGACGATGTCGAATGTGACATTTGGCAGCTTGGACGGAACGGCCGTATCCGGCAGAGAAGACAGTCGCTTTTACATTGTCCTAGACCCACATTTTGATGACATCACCCACGATGCGAATGCGCTCGTCTTCTCAGACATGGTGACCTTAGACGGCCGTGAACTGTTTTTGGAAGAACAGGTGCCGTCCTTCGTGCCCTACGCAGAACCGTTTGAAGAGGGTGAATTTGCTGTCGAGCCGCTGTACGACTATGTTGGTAAAACAAATCAACAGCTTTGGGACCTGTGGAATCTAGCCGTTGGTGGTGAGCTTTTGCCAAACAGCGCTGTTGAAGACCCTGCTATCTATGGTGGCTTCATCGCACCGGGCGCACAAATCGATATTCCACATCCTCCAGGGCAGGGCGACCCCACAGAATATGAAGATGGTCCTGAACCTGAATGTGAAGAAGAAGATTGTGATGAAGACTGTTTTGAGGATGATTGTGATGAAGGAAATGATGAAGCGAACAACGAGATTTTTCTTCCACTCATGTCAGTTGGTGATAATCTCGCAGAGCTGTTTGAAGATATTGAGTGGCTAAGCTGGAATCCGTTTAACGATTCAGACGAATAAACACCGTAAGGTCGAGGCAATCAACTAACCTGATTGCCTCGACTTTATTTTAATTAACCGCCACCATTACCGTTCCCCCGTTGACCACCCCGATTTTGTAACCCTTGACTCAAAAAGGCATCGACAGCCTCTGCAGCAGTTTGCCCTTCAGGAAGCTCGGTATCGGCTAAGCTTTCAATTAACGACGCCCGAATTGAGTCAAGATCGCCATTGGCTTCAGCAAATTCTCCCAAAGTTTGCCCATCTTCTAGGGCACCACGCAACTCTTGTACCGACAACCCTAAGGCTTCACTCAGGGTTTGGGTTAAGGAGAAACCAGCCTCTTGCTGTTGATTCGGTTGGGCGACGCCTGTTTTGCCCTCTAGCAATCGGATAACGGCCGTTGTGGTGAATC
The DNA here is from genome assembly GCA_039029915.1 of Chloroflexota bacterium. Classification (GTDB taxonomy): domain Bacteria; phylum Chloroflexota; class Anaerolineae; order Promineifilales; family Promineifilaceae; genus QQUD01. The sequence goes on along the minus strand of JBCCFD010000005.1, from coordinate 40,779 downwards.
GACCGATGCCAGCCCCTCCGCCGTTAGCAGCTCTTTCAGCCTGACGTGTTTGAACTGTGGCTGGGTCTAAGCCCTGCACACCGCCACCTCCTTGGCCACCGCCGCCACCTGGAGGACCACCGCCTAGCTGGCCACCACCGCCACCGCCCCCTGCGGGACCACCTCCAAATTGACCGCCACCTTCACCGTCGCCACCCCCAAAGCCACCAAATCGCAGCGTACCATCTTGCAATAGAGCTTGTATAGATTCCTGGTTTAAGTCCATTTCTTGAATGGATGCCACCTGTTCTGTGCTCATTTCACCTTCAATTTGGCTGACAAGGGCGTCAAGTTCGACGTCGGCTGCCGTACCGGTGGCAGATAAGGTTTCATACGCTTGCCAGAGAGGTAATAACGTTTGGGCCTGCTCCTCTGAAATGGCTTGGTCCGTTTCTTCAAGCAATAAAGAGCCGACCGCCAGCTGTGCATCCTGAGGTAGATCGCCTTCAAGCACAGATGCTGCGGCCACCTCGTTGTTCAAAGTATTCTCTGCCGCACTTGATTCAGCCCCTGCTTGGGCACCGCAAGCGGCTAAAATGGCAGTGAAAAAAATTAAAATAAGCGCTGTTATTTTCTTCATTAGCGTCCCTTTTTTAAAAAATTATTCTAAAAACTATTGTGTTTTTCATTTTCTCCGGGTTAGCGTTTAGTTTGAACCGTAGAGGTGCTCATTGGTAGACTGGCGCAAAACCAGTTATTCATGTCGTAAAGCATCAATTGGGTCGAGTTGGGCGGCTTGATTGGCGGGGAAAAAGCCAAAGAATATACCGACCGCAGCGGCTGAACCAAACGCCAGTAAAATGGAGCTAGGCACAATGACTGTGGGCGTGTCGGCATTGTTGCCAAATAAAATGGCCCCAATGACGCCAAGGATGATGCCAATAATTCCGCCCGTGACGCTTAGTAAAAAGGCTTCCATCAAAAACTGGAGCCGAATGTCTGTTGGAGTGGCCCCTACCGATTGGCGAATCCCAATTTCGCGGGTGCGCTCCGTCACGCTGACGAGCATGATGTTCATAATGCCAATCCCGCCCACAAGTAATGAGACACCGGCTACCCAAGCCAGCAAATTACGAAACGCTTCTGTAGTTGCACCCTGCGTATCGATGATGTCCTGCTGGGTTTGAATGACAAAAGGAAGCTCTTCAACCGCTAAATCTTTGGTGCTGGCTAGCTTAAGCTCAATTTGCTGAATCACGCCGTCCATATCTGATCCTTCGTCGATTTGGGCATAAATTAAGCGCACGTTGTTCCCCACTAATTGCCGGAAGCGAGTGGGCACAAATTTGTCGAAGAGGAGCGTGATGGTGGTGTAAATTTGGCTGTCAAAATCTGTGTTGCCCACGACTCCTTTTTCAGCGGCGACGCCAATAACGGTGAGCTGGGTGGTGCCAATGATAAGCGTTTGACCAATGGGGTCATCTTCGCCAAACAGCTCGGTAGCGATGGCACTGCCGAGTACGGCCACTTTCGCCTCTCGCTCTAGCTCGGTGGCGTTGAAGAAACGGCCGTTTGCCACCTCAACTTGCCTAACCGAAGGAAAATCATCCGTTGTACCAAGAATAGACACCTCAGTCAGCGTTTGGCCATTCGCCTGCACCGTTTGGGAGGTCGCTTGTTCAACGGCCGTTCCTACCACACCGTTGATGTCAGCAATAACGGCCGTGTCGTCATAAATTAAGGAGGGCTGATTGCCACCACCCTGGCCACCACGCCCAAAAGAGCCCTGAATAAAGACCAAGTTTGAACCAAGCCCCTGAATTTGGGCTGCAATTTGAGCCTCTGTACCGGCACTAATTGAAATCATCACAATGACGGCCGCCACGCCAATAATCACCCCGAGCATCGTGAGGAAAGAGCGCACCTTATTACGCACCACTCCCTCCCACGCGATGCGGAAAATTTCAATTGGGTTAATAATGCCATCAAATTGAATGACAAGCTCATCATTAGCTGTCTGAGCTTGTTTTTGAGAGTCAATAACTGTCGTCATGAGTTTTGCACCAACTTTCCATCACGCAAGGTGATGATTCGCTCCGTTTCATCCGCAATTTCTGGCTCATGGGTCACCATGACCAGCGTGCGACCCCGATCATGTAAATTATGCAGAAGCGTCATGATTTCCAGGGAGGTTTGACTATCGAGGTTGCCGGTTGGCTCATCCGCCATAATCAGGACGGGGTCATTGACCAGCGCCCGAGCGATGGCCACCCGCTGTCGCTGTCCCCCCGAAAGCTCATTGGGCACGTGATCGGCGCGGTCGGCTAGCCCAACAGATTCCAACGCGTGCATTGCTTTTTCAGTGCGCTGGGTGGGCGTTAATTGCTCTTTGCGCTTGTAAACGAGTGGTAAGACCACATTTTGGAGGGCAGAGGTGCGCGGCAGCAGATTAAATGATTGAAAAATAAACCCTATTTGCCGATTGCGAATTTCTGCGAGCTGGACTTTATTGAGCTCACCGACGTTTTCATTGTCCAGCAGATAGCCACCGCTGGTGGGGCGGTCTAAACAGCCGATGATGTTCATAAAGGTGCTTTTTCCTGACCCAGAGGGACCCATCACCGCAACAAATTCGCCCTGCTTAATTTCGATATCCACACCGTCAAGCGCTTTCACCGTGGTTGGCCCCATCTGGTAAATTTTGGTGAGGTCGGTTGTTTGGATAATGGCTTGATTTGACATCATCACTCCGTTTCAACTAGACCAGTTGTAACAATGTCACCCGCTTCGACACCGCTCAAAATTTCTGCAAAGGTAAAATCTTGAAGACCAACTTCGACAAAGGTCAGTTTTGGCTCATCGTTTTCCATAATGAACACGGCAAATTGTCCCGGCGAGATTTCTCGGACTGCCTCAATTGGAACGAGAAGGGTGTTGTTTGCCTGCCCCCCAATGACTTCCACCGTGGCGTTTAGGCCAACCGGCAGGCTTTGGGCTGATGCCAGTGAGCCTGCGTCGAGTTGAGCCACTGCCCGAATGACGGTGACATTATTTTCAGCAGTGAGCTGGGGGTCCACTAAGATGATTTCACCGCTAAATTCAATGTCCGGTAAGGCATCAAACGTGACAGTGACCTCGTTGCCAATCGTGGCAGAGGCGAAATCAGATTCGTCTAGGAAAAGTTCAATAAGCGGCTGGGTTAGATCGGCTAGGGTAATGAAGGTACTGGTGCTCACTTGCTCCCCAAGTTCACCCTCAATTGAGAGCACGGTGCCGCCCATGGTGGCCACCAGAACAGCGTCGCTTAACGCCTCTTGAGCGGACGATAGGTTGAGTTTGGCTTGTTCAAGATTGATTAGATCAGCTTCACGATTGAGGATGGCTTGATTGAGGGCTAGTTCAGCTTGAAAAACGGCCGTTTCTGCCGCCTCAATTTCCTCTGCTGAAGGACCGCTCTGGGCATCTTCTAAGGCAATTTGGGCGTTGAGCAAGTTGGATTCAGCCCCAATTGAAGAGCTGTTGTTTGTGGTCGAAATTGAAGCGTTGTAGCTCGTTTGAGCGATGGTAAGATTTTCCTGCGCTCGCAGCAGCGCATCAGCAGTCCGCTCTCGCTCTGATTCCAGTTGGGACGCCCGGCGTGGGTCATTTAGCTCCCAATCTCGGCCGGGGTCATGCGCCACATTATAGGCCTCCTGTGCGTCCGCTAAATCTCGCTCAACCTGATTGAGGTTGATGGCCTCGATTTGTAAACTGCTGCTAGATGCCGCCTCTTGTCCAAGCGCCGCACTGTAGGTGGCTTCTGCCGAGGCGAGGCTGGCTTCCGCTTTGAGAATCTCATCGGCGTCTGGTTCCCAGTTTAGGAGATCTTGCAGATTATTTTGGGCGGTATCCAAATTGATTTGGGCCTGCTGGATGCTGATGTCGTTATAAGAGACGCCCGTTTCGGTTGTTGAGCCATCGATTTGGAGCTGGGATTGGGTCAATTGCAGTTCGGCATTGGCGAGGCTTTGCTGAGCGTCGCTGTTGTTGAGCGCCGCGAGCACGTCTCCCACCGCCACCTCATCACCGACGCGTACGTTGAGCGTTTGTAAAATGCCGCTCGTTTGAAACGCTAGGTTGATTTCGGTGGCTGGGATAACGTTCCCAGCCCCTGTGGCGGAGATGGTGATGTTGCCCTGCCGAACGGTGGCGGTTTGGACTTGATTTTCTTCTTGGGCGGCGGTGGTTACGGCCGTGTCTTGAAAATAAAACCAGCCACCGGCCCCTATTGCCAAAATGATAAAGATGGCAATAATCCACAATGTTCTTTTCTTAATTCGCATGTTGGTCTCACTCTTCTTTTGATTTGATTAGAGTCAGTTTATGTGCAACTTTTTAAGAAAATGTGAAGATGTTATTGCAGACTGTTTGAGGTGAAAAATGGATGGTAATGGAAACGGCCGTTGCGGCTGGAGCGGCAGCACAGACCAACTTTATATGGATTATCACGATCAAGAGTGGGGGGTGCCGATTTATGACGATAAACTGCTCTTTGCCAAGCTGATTTTAGATGGGGCACAGGCGGGACTAAGCTGGATTGTCATTTTGCGGAAGCGGGAAAACTATTGGAACGCGTTTGATCAGTTCGAGGCTGAAAAGATTGTGGGTTATGATGATGCCAAAATTGGGGAGCTGCTTCAAAATCCCGGTATTGTGCGCAATAAGCTCAAAATCAACGCCACTATCAAAAATGCCCGTGGCTACCTCGATATTATGGAGAAAGAGGGCTCTTTTTCAGACTTTTTGTGGCATTTTGTGGATGGACAGCCAATTCAGAACAGCTGGAAGACATTAGCGGAGGTACCAACGGAAACGGCCGTTTCTCGCGCCATGTCTAAAGCCCTCAAAAAGCGAGGCTTTAGCTTTGTAGGGCCAACCATCGTCTACGCGTTTATGCAGGCCGTTGGCATGGTGAACGATCACGTCGTGACCTGCTTCAGACATCAAGAGTGTCGTCATATTGCAATAAATAACGCTACTTTAGCAAGTAAAAAAAGCGCGTAAATCGCATCAAAAGAATTGGATAGCAGATTGATATCTTTGCCACATCTTTTTAGAAATTGACGGCATCTAGCCCTTTTAACCCTAAAATCTCCCGCATCTCGGCAGGCGTGGCAATGTCACGCTCTAGCTCCTTGGCGAGGCGCACCACCTTTTCAACCAGCTCATGATTTTTAGCTAACTCTCTGCGGCGAACAAAAATATTGTCTTCAAGCCCCACGCGCACGTGACCACCCATGATGATGCCCATCGTCGCCATATGAAACTCATTTGGATAACCAACCCCGATGACGGACCATTTGTAATTTTCAACGCCAAACAGGCGATCGGCCGTTTCTATCATGGTCATCAGTGATTGCGGTTCGGCCGTTAGACCGCCTAGCACACCAAGTACAAATTGAATCCAAAACGGTCCTTTGACCAACCCTTGCTTCACGAGAAAGTTGAGATTGTGTAAATGACCCACATCATACGCCTCAAATTCCGGCATGACATTGTTTTCGGCCATGGTTTTGGCAAACACTTCCATACTGCCAAATGTATTGGAAAAGATGAAGTTCTTTGTGCCTTCAACATACTCCTTCTCCCAATCTAATTTCCAGCCGAGCTTATTAAAACGATTGGCCACTGGATGCATAGAGAAGTTCATAGATCCAAGATTGAATGACGCTAGCTCCGGTTTGCATAGAGAAGCCCCCCGCAGGCGCTCCTGAGGGGTCATTCCCATGCCTCCGCCCGTTGTAATACACACAACGGCATCTGAATTCTGTTTGATGCCCATGGCAATCTCTTTAACAATTTCGGGGTCAGAAGAGGGGGCCCCATTTTCTGGGTTTCGGGCGTGAATATGAATTGAAGAAGCACCTGCTTCAGCACAAGCGACGGCATCGGCGATGATATCTTCGGTGCGATAAGGGAGATGTTCTGATTGTGAGGGAACGGTGATAGCACCGGTTAATGCTGAAGTAATGATAAGTTTATCCATGATTTTTCCTTTTTCGATTAATCACCCTAAGCCAAAATAAGCTTCTTGAACGGCCTAATTTTCACTCAGCTCAACGGCCGTTCCTGATAAAGTAATTCGTCCTCGCTCTAAAATATAGGCCCGATCGGCAATACTCAAACTGCGGTGCACATTTTGCTCTACTAAAAAGACCGTTGTGCCTGATTCATTGATTTCACGTATGGCCCGATAAAGATCCTCAATGATGAGCGGTGCCAAGCCAAGAGATACCTCATCAAAAATGATTAAGGCGGGTAGTGACATCAGGGCGCGACCGATTGCTAACATCTGCTGTTCCCCTCCGGAGAGAGTGCCGCCTAATTGATCTTGACGTTCTTGCAATTTGGGAAATAGTTCAAAAACACGTTGCATCGTTTCTTCACGCTTTTGACGGGCACGTGAAGGATAGGCCCCAATTTCTAGATTTTCTTTTACCGTCATGCGGGGAAATATTTGGCGACCCTCAATACATTGGGCGATGCCTAACCCCGTCACCTGATGGGATTTGAGCTTGGCTAAAGACGTATCTGAATAAGACACTTCTCCGGAAATCCAGGGGATTTGCTTGGCAATCGCCCGAATCAGGGTTGTTTTACCAGCGCCGTTCAAACCAATTAAGCCAACGATCTCCCCTTCGTAAATATCGAGTGAGACATCAAATAGAGCTTGAAAATCACCATACCCAGCGTTGAGGCTTGAGATTTCAAGCAAGGGGGTTTCCTCTATTTGTGATTTAGATTGGGAAGATATTTTAGCGACTGACGGCCGTGTCTCTTGCTCTTCTTTCCCTAAATATACTTCAATAACTTCCTCATTCTTTACAATTTCGTCAGGGGTGGCTTCTGCCAATTTTTGGCCAAAATTCAACGCTAAAATTTTGTCTGAATGGGCAAACATGACATTCAGTACATGCTCAATGATGATTAACGTTAGCCCAGACTGCTTCAAATCATCGATAAGCCCTTGTAGTTCTTCAACCTCTCGATCGATCAACCCACCTGCAATTTCGTCCAACAAAAGGAGTTCAGGATTAAGGGATAATGCTTTGGCTAACTCTAGCCTTTTTAAATCAAGCAGACCCAATTGGCCTGATTTTGTATGGGCATGTTGGATTAGATTGACACGATCTAATATCTCCATCCCGCGTGCTTTCCCTGCCTTAACAGAGCGGTGATTGCCGCCGTATAAATCCCCAATGAGTAGGTTTTCTAGCACGGTGAGCGTAGAAAACGGTTGTGGAATCTGGTAGGTACGGCCGATTCCTAAACTGGAAATAGTGCTTGTGGGCTGACCGCTTATTTTTACATCCTTAAATAAGATATCTCCATTTGTTAAAGGATAAACACCCATTATCAAATTCATCAGGGTTGACTTGCCTGCACCATTGGGTCCCATGACGCCTAACACCTGCCCTTTTTCTAAAGAGAATGAGATGTTGTCAACGGCCGTTAAAGCCCCAAACTGTTTTGTCACATGTCGACATTCAAAAAACACATCAATCTCCTGTAAATCCTGATGCCATTGGCCCATCTTCTAAAAACCAATCAACGATCTTTTTGGCAAAAGCGGTCTGTTGAAACCAGCCCCAAATCCCTTCTGGCATAAACCGAATCACCAGAATAAAAATGACCCCTGTGATCATCAAATGAACGGTATAAAAATCGGCCAATGCTTCCCCCAAAAAGGTGATGAAAATAGCCCCTATGATTGGTCCAATAATCGTTCCCATGCCACCGATGATGACAATGTTTATCATGTTGATTGTCCAATTAACGCCAAAGATCGAATACGGTTCAATTACGCTCAACCGCGTAGCATGAATCGCACCAATCAAACCGGTCATAAAAGCACTGATGGTGAATGAAAAGAGCTTGGTTCGAAAGATGTTCACACCCATGTTTTGGGCACTCTCTTCATTATCACGAATAGCACGTAAGCCTAAACCTAATTTTCGTTGCAGTATGAGGGTAACAACGGCCGTTACCACAATGGCCGCGGTCAACATCATATAATAAAAGCTATTCAAGCTTGGAATGCGGCTGATAGGAAATTGCACCCCTTGTGCACCCCCCGTAAATTCCCAATTAATCATCCATATACGCAACGCTTCCGCCAAAATCAATGTACCAATTGCAAAATAGACACCGCGAAAACGGAAGGTGGGAAAAGCAATAATGATGGCAAAAGCGACAGCCAATCCACCTCCAGCAAGCACAGCGATAATGAATGGAAATTGAAGCTCGCTCATCAAAATAGCCGCTGAATAAGCGCCAATCCCAAAAAACGCCGCATGACCCAGCGAAATCAATCCCGTATAGCCGCCCACCAGATTCCAGCTTTGGGCCAATACAATATTCAAGAAAAGCAGATACAAAATAAACACGGTAAATCGGCTGGCAAAAATGGGTACCAAAAACAAGAAAATAGCACCAACCCCTAACAAGCCAATCAATAACAAACCTTTTTTGTTAGTAATCATGCGCTTACCTATTCCGAGCCTTTTTGCCCGAATAAGCCACGTGGCCTAACCAGCAACATCAATAAGAATATGAGAAACCCAATCATGTCTCGATATCCTGTGCCAACAAAAGCTGCCCCAATCCCTTCAGTGGTGCCTAAAATAAGACCCCCGGCCAATGTCCCAACAATGCTCCCCATCCCGCCAAGCACCACAACAACAAAACTTTTTAACAGCCAATAAAAGCCTGTAGAGGGTACAAATGAAAAAGCGGTGCCAATCAATAATCCGCCAAAAGAGGCTAAGGTCGCGCCAATAGCATACGTAATGGCATAAATGACATTTACATTGATGCCCATCACCCCTGCCGTTTCAGGGTCTTGGGTTGCCGCCCGAATCGCCTTGCCTAAAAAGCTGCGATTGATAAATAAATGCAAACCCCCAATCAAGATAATGCCAATGAAAAGCGAAACCACATAAATTGTCGGCACCGTAATGCCAAAAACTTCCATCCCCCTTTGAGAAAATTGGGTCGTAATTGTCTTCGAATCTCCCCCAAAAACGCGGATAAGACCATTTTGGGCAATGATTGAAAGGCCAAAGGCCATTAATAATGCAGGCTCCATCCCCTTATTCATCACGGGGTTTAACACCCACCGCTGAAGCGCATACCCCACCACGAATAAGATTGGGATGCTGATAAATGTTGAAATAAGGGGATCGATCCCCAATGCACTCGTAATGACAATATTTAAATATGCGGCCGCAATCAAATATTCCCCATGCGTTACATTCACTAAACGCATAACGCCAAACACGAGGGATAAACTGATGGCCACCGTCGCATATAAACCACCGAGGAAAAAACCATTAAGAGCACCGGCTAGTAGCGTGTTTATAGTCACGTTATTTATCTCTTTAAAAGAGAACCGGCATGGTTAACTATGTCGGTTCTCAAAAATAATTAATTATGGAATTGGATAGATAAATTCGCTCGTAGAAAGCTCAGGAGGATACACGATTTCTAGATCACCATCTTGCCACTGCAACATGAAAATAGGCAGTGCCGATGCCCGTTGATTGACGCCTTCCGTGAATTTCACCGGACCAACAACATACGTTTCATCCGTTTCGCCAATGGCTGAATTGATCGCTTCTTTGTCTAGTGAGCCAGCTCGCCCAATGGCATCAATCAAAACTTGAGCTGAGGTGTATGTATCAGCAATGTGTTGACTATATAGCTGCCCAGTATCTGCTTCGAAACGATCGCGGAGTTCTTGTGCGCCTGGATAATCCAAGTTAGGGTGCCAGTAACCAGCAACCATTGTTCCTTGAGCTGTGTCACCTAATACTTCCCACCAGGCCACGGGTTCACCACCTTTTTCAAAAAAGGCCGCTTTGGGTTGATAATCTAACGCTTGCATTTGATTCCAAAGAGCCAGAGCATCGGGCGTGATCATTTGAGCAATGATGATTTCAGCTTCTGCTTCTTGGGCGCGGCGGATGAGATCGCCATATTCCGTTGTGCCAACTGGAAAGTCAGCATGATAGACGATCTCATAGCCAAATTGAGGCGCTTTTTCTTCCCACAAGCCGCCCATAACAATTCCGTCTTGTTCGTTATCAGTAAAGAGCGCCACTTTGCGGTTTGATTCAACTTGGTCCATGGTGAGGAACTGTTGTTCAGTCATTTCGAGTTCATCAAAGAAGATGTCCCAGACCCAATTCCAACCTTCTTCGTTGGCCCCTAAGAAGGCGCGAATCGGTGCAATCCCAGTGACCATAGGTACGTTTTCTCGTTCCGCAATAACGGCACCGCTAATTACAAGTGGTGGTGTAGCGGATCCAAGCAAGGCGTCAACTTCGTCTTGCAAAATGAGTCGTTCGGTGTTTTCGGCTACTTTTTCAGGACTACTTTCATCATCGTACAAAACGAGACGAACAGGGACTCTGGCATCGAACTCTTCTAAGAAAATGCCACCTTCTTCATTGATTTCATCAACGGCCGTTTGATACCCCCATTCCTCATAGCTACCAAACGCAGATAAGACGCCTGATATAGGAATTGAGGCACCAATAACGATCTCCTCAGGTGCTTCTTGGCTACTACAAGCTGGAGCCAAAACGAGCAAAATAATAACAAAAATAAACAATACTAACTTTTTAGCCTTTAACATTATTTCCTCATCCTTTTATGTTGCTCATCAAAAATGAAGCAACAGCTAAATTGCAGAATCAAAACTGCTAATTTTTGACAAAGAGGAATCAAGAAAGTAAGCTGGGGTGGAGTCTTTCTTGACTCAAAATAGAAGGTAGGTGCATAAAGAAGGATTTGTTTGTCGACAACTTTTTATGCACTTATCCTTTATATAAGTAAATTGCAATAAATATTTCAAAATTCGAAAGCATTTAGGGTTCCTTTTAGGTGAAGGTAGCGGCGATTTATTTCCGAAAAGTTCTTATTGCTCACTTAACAATTTGCTCAAGCAAATAAGCTGCTAACCTATCCCGAGAATTAACCATCTCTTCTTCGCTCCATTTTTGAAAACCCTTTCCAGTCTTAAATCCTAAATTGCCTGAAGACACGCGTGACAAGAGTGTGCTTGAAGGAGTTGACGATGCATTGATGTGTGGCAAAATGTAATCATGAATCGCCTTGGTTAAATCTAATCCAACCATGTCAGCATTCTCCACCGGGCCAAGAATTGGCCAACGAAGCCCTGGCCCAAAGCGTACACATTCATCAACGGTAGCCGCATCAGCGATCCCCTCATCAATAATGGCAAACGCCTCACGCCACAGTGCATGCTGCAAGCGATTGGCCACAAAACCAGGAACATCTTTATTAACTTTGACAGGATGTTTGCCAACGCGATTGAGCAGCTCGATTGTATCGTCTACCGCTTTCTCGTCAGAATCTTCAGCTTTGACGACTTCAACCAAGGGCATTAAATATGGCGGATTCCAAAAATGTGTGCCAACAATGCGACTGCGATTTTGGGATTGTGAAGCGATTTCGGTAATACTCATAACGGATGTATTGCTGCATAAGATTGTGTGAGGAGGGCAAATTTGATCAAGCTCCGCAAATATTTTTTGCTTGAGAAGCATATCTTCAAATACCGCCTCTATCACATAATCACAGTCTACACATACCGGCATTTCTGTGGAAAGTGAAATCCGATTAACGATGGGCTCAATATCATCGTCAAAATTAACACCGCTTTCGATCATCATTTGAAGATTGCGTTTAATGCGCCTTGGGACTGATGAAAGACTGTCTTGGGATGGATCAATGACGTTAACGTGATGCCCTGCTGCCGCAAATATTTGAGCAATGCCGTGCCCCATTAATCCTGAACCAATTACGCCGATTTTTTCGCTCATGATTTACCCAGCCGTATAGCCACCGTCGACATATAAAATGGCGCCAGTCATAAAATCTGAGGCTTTGGATGAAAGAAAGAGGATGGAGCCAATAAAATCTTCTGGTTCGCCCAAGCGGCCAATGGGAATACGCTTTAAAAAATTCTTGTAAAACGCATCATCTTCAAACATCCACTGTGTCAATGCGGAGCGGAAGACGGTTGGGGCAATGGCGTTTACGTTGATGCGATACCGACCCCATTCGCAGCCAAGCGATTTGGTGATCAGGTCGGTAGCCGCTTTGGATGGACTGTAGGCTGTGTAGTTGGCCATGCCGAGCTTGCCGCGTGTCGAGGAGATAATGATTGCCTTGCCGCCACGGCCTTGCTCCACCATCACTTTGCCCGCTTCCTTGAGCATGAGCCATGTGCCTTTGACATTGACATCCATCACCATCTCCCAATCTTCAACGGGTTGTTCAATGATAGGGGCGGGTTTGCTTACACCGGCGGCTGTGACCACAATGTCAATACCGCCATATTGCTCAACTGTTTTAGCAACGATTCGTTTGTTGTCATCGTGACTGACTGGATCACCGGCCTCGAAGGCGGCCTCAAAGCCAGCCTCTTTGATGGTTTGAACCAGCGGTTCCAGAGTTTCCGCCTTTCGACCGGTGCACAACACTTTGGCACCCGCTTTAGCAAGACCCATCGCGGCAGCGGCACCAAATGCCCCTGTTGCGCCTGTGACAATGGCGACTTTGTTTTTAACATCAAATAGCTGTGTGGGAGTTGGTATGTTGTTCATGAGCTATCCCTCGCTGCTTTCGGGCGGATAAGGCATGACAACTAGCATTGTTACGACGCCGTTGGTGTCATTGCGAGCTTCGCGGGTTTCGTTTGGGCCGATGTAAACAGTATCGAGCGGATTGAGAACGGCCGTTTCATCTTCAAATTCGACCGTCAGCTGCCCATCTAAGACAACATAGGTGCGTTCTAGCGGGGCGGCGCTCATTTCTGCACGTGCTCCCGGCAGATAGTAAGAGATGCTGACCCAAGCTTCCCCTTCGCTACCGGTAAGTTTGTGCTGTAGAAACATGGAGTGAACCGTTTCATCATGCAGCGGGGCTTTGTATGCATGAGCATCTTTAAAACGAACAATATTCCTCATCATAATCTCCTTCTATACATTTTGATTAGAAACTTCGGCACAGTCAGGCAGGCTCCACGCGAAAATCACCCGTTGTATCAAGCATGGCAACGAGACGAATAATACAACCATCACCTCTAGTCCATCGCCAAGGGAAGAAAGAGAAAGTACAGCGCTTGCCTGTCACCTTGTCAATATCGCCGCCTACATTTTCAATACCTAGGATGCCATTGATAAAGAGCTTGCGGTGAACGGGTTCCCAATCTGGAAAATCATCAGCGACTTTGCGTCCGGTATGTTCTTCATACTCTTTGTTGATCAGCGGCATAAGCATGCCGCCACCGGGACCATGTGGGCCAATTGCGGTAGCAAGGGGATGATCGTTTGCTTGCGTATCATGTCCAACCACTTTGACACCCTTGTCAACAAACCAATCGGCGGCTGAAGGGACAAACCCGGGACAGCGACCAAAATACTCTTGGCTATCGCTGTACTTTTTGTGCCAGCCCGTGTTGACAATAACAATGTCCCCTTTTTTGACGGGTAGATTTGTAGAAGCGGCCTCTAAATCATCACCCGTGATCATTTCAAACTTGTTTTTGGGAATGGACAAGACGACACCCGAACCAAAAAACCGATCAAGCGGAATTTCATCAATAAAAGGAGTCCCTTCAACAACATGGGCTGGGGCATCGATATGGGTTGTGCTGTGCATCGTGGTCGTGATTTTTTGGGTTAAAACGCCTGATTTTGCCATGTAGTGCAGACGATCGATTTTTACATCTGCGAAGTAAGGCCAATTCGGTGCTTGAAACCCCCAAGGGTGACTGAGATCATAGAATTCTAAATTATCTGTTGACATACGCCTCCTTCTAAATACTTCGTTACATAAGAAATTTTAAATTTTTTCAGAGAAAAAATATTTAAAAACTTTGGTAACAAAGTTCTGAATGGTTCTTCGAATTTAAAAATGATTACTGTTTTGAGTTTTCGTTTTTGACATAGTGGACAATGCCATTGCCTGCTGCCATCACGTGATCGTACATGAGCTTTGAAGCGAGTTCGGCATCCCCTGAACGGCATGCCTCAATGATGCTTCGGTGTTCACCTTGCGCTGAAGGCATGCCACCGAGATCAATCATGTAAGCATGTAGATAGTGAGCGGTTCGATTGCGTAAAGTATTCACAAGGTCATACAGATGTGTTCGCCCTGAGGCTTTATAAAGCGTGAGGTGAAACTCTTTGTTGAGCTGCACAAGCTCCACAACTTCCCCCATATGATTGTCCATATCGGTAATAAGTTTGTTTAGGATGGAGAAAGTTTCTTCTGTGAGATGGGTAACCGCAACCCGGGTCGCCATTGCTTCTAAGGTTGAGCGAATCTCGTAAATATCGAGTAATTCATCAACGGATAGTTGGGAAACAACAGCCCCTTTACGAGGTTCAGTAGCAACCAAGCCCTCAGCTTCTAACTCACTGAGCGCTTCGCGAATGGGTTGGGTGCTGACTTTAAACTGGGCGGCTAAGTCTCGTAGGCGTAAACGCGACCCGGGGAGATAGCTGCCGCGAATAATTTCATCCCGTATTTGCTGAACGAGTAATCTTTTGACTGTGATTTGAGAAAGATCCATGCTTGCACCAAGATTTATGATATGAAATATGTGATTTGTGATCACAAATCACGATTATAACGAGTTTGGTTCAACATGCAAGAAATCTAAATTAGTCAAAGATTTTAGCTAGAAAGCGCCTGAATAATGGGTTCATGGCGAGGTTGAGTGCTTCATCTCTCAATAGCGTAATAATTACTACGAAGGCTGAGTGCCTGCTGACAGGCTCAGGGGGCTGGTCGAAGCTTGGTTTGGGGAGATCGCCTTCGACAGGCTCAGGCTACATTTACATTTAAAATTCATTGTGAGACAAATCACTCAAGCAAATTGAAGTAGGTCTATTAGAATAGCTTCTTTCTGATTGATAATAAGTGAAAGGTGTCCTTCTTCTTCAATAAAGTGAGCGTTGGCGTTGGGAATTTCGTCGGCCAGAATACGGCCGTTTGAAAGCGGCACATTCACATCCAAAGAACCCTGCCAAATAGAAACCGGTATCTTGATGTCACGCAGGTTAAATCCCCACGGTTCCGCATAGATGCGCCCCTCAACAATATTGCCTTGAACGCCTTGCGTGAAACTTTCTTGTCCTGTGGTCAAAAAATGAGTTGCAAGCTCACCTTTAAATAATGCTTTATCGACATCCGGTAAATCACTCAGCATACGTTCAAGACTTTTAGGGTTCTCAAATGACGAGCGCATCATTTTCAGGATAAGCCCCAGCAACCACGGAGCAGATTTGCCCATTGGCAGAATGATCCGATTCATCAGGCGCATGCCGTCTTTGGTTTTTGGATTGTTCATCGGAGACAGTCCCGCAATAATGGAAGCTCCGAGCAAGCGGTCTGGAATTTTATAGGCACAAGCGGCGACATATGGCCCTCCGCCAGATGTGCCAAGGACGTGAAATTTGGCAAAGCCCAGCTGATCTGCCAGCTCACATACATCATCCGGCCAATCAAGAAGCGTTCGCTTCGGTTGAATGTCGGATTGGCCGATGCCGGGGCGATCAACGGCGATTAAACGGCCGTTTACACCCATCAACGCATCCACATAATTCGACCCTTCCAGCCGAGATGAGGGCCACCCATGAAAATAAAAGATCGGTTGTCCACCCTGTTTAGCGCCATAAACTGCAAAAGCGAGTTTGCGCCCATCTTTTAGCGTGATCTGCTCAAAGCTATTCATTCCGTCCGTCCTTTTTCAATTGTCCGTTAATGGTCGCCATCGTCCCTGACGTCTAGATGATGCCCTGTTCGGGATATGGATTGTTATCGATGACGCGTTGATACGACATGCGGGAAAGGTCAATAGTGGCAAAACGGCCGTTTAAAACCAGCTCCGCCATAGCCATCCCTACCGCTGGGGCGTGCATGACGCCGTGCCCGGAAAAACCACAGGCCACAAAGAAATTTTCTGCTTGTTGAGGCCAGTTGCCTAAAATCATGTTGCCGTCCAGTTCATTTTGGGCGTAGTGGCCTGTCCATGCTCGGGGGCTGTGGACCGTTTTAAATGCAGGGACGATATTGGAGAGCAACGGCCGTACAGTTTGTTCAAAATAACCGTCAAAATAATGGCTAATTTCACCGTTTTGCTCCCTAAAATGAAAGCCTGGCGGGACTTCCCAACTCGGTCTGCCGCCAACATACCCTTTTCCCTCTTGCCGAAAAAAGACCCCGCTTTCATCTTTAATAAGCGGTGTCGGTTCAATAGGACTAGTTGCTTCCCAGTAATGCTTCACGCGACACAGCGGCTGAATGGGCAGCGGCATATCGATGAGGGCAGAAACTTCGCTGGCCCATGCGCCAGCAGCGTTGATAAAAATATCAGCCTTAATTGTTTGTCCACTTGCCAATTCTGCTGCTTCCACTTGAGAGCTTGATTTAGAGAGGCCGACGACCTTGTTGGTGATAAATTGAACGCCGAGGCTGGCCGCTTTTTGCCGAAACCCGTTGAGCGCTAGCGTCGTGTTCAGGGTGCCATCCTCAGGTGAGAAGCAGGCGAGGGCGACGCCACCTAAGCCGAGAGAAGGGAAGCGATTGCCTAGTTCGTCGGGATTTAAGAGGACAGCGTTGACACCTAATGCTGTTTGCCGCTGCTGGTTTGCTTTCAACTGCCGCGCGCCCCGTTCACCCACTAAGAAAAGATAGCCACACTGTGAGAAATCAATGTTTGCTAGCGTGCCGTTGATGCCCATTCGGTTGGGAAATGATTTGTAAAAATCAAGGGAGAATTTTGACATCTCAATGTTTTCAGGTTGGCTAAACAGCTGCCGCACGCCCCCTGCGCCAACGGATGAGGCCGCTTTTTGATAGGTTGGATCTGGTTCGATGACGCCAATTTCGCCAGCTTGTCCGGATTCTGCGAGAAAGTAGGCGATTGAAGCACCAATAATGCCTCCACCAATAATGAGGATGTTAAATTTCATAGGGATCACTTTTTGTTGTAGAGCTGCTGGTATAGTCCACCTTCGGCCAGCAGCTCGGTGTGGGTGCCGCGCTGCACAATACGGCCGTTATCCACCACGCAAATCATATCAGCATTCCGAATTGTGCTCAGACGATGGGCAATAATAACGGCCGTTCTGCCAGCCATCAGCTTATCCAACGCCTCCTGAATGTACAGTTCCGTTACCGTATCAATACTGGCAGTGGCCTCATCCAAAATGAGAATACGCGGATTCATCAGCGTCGCCCTTGCGATGCAAAGCAGCTGTCGCTGTCCCACCGACACATTTACAGCCCCCTCTAAAATTTGAGTGTCGTACCCATCAGGTAAGCGACTGATAAAGTCGTGCGCATTAGCGAGCTTGGCTGCTTCAACAACGGCCGACATGGGCGCCTCCGGGTGACCAAAGCGAATATTATCGGCAATGGTGCCCGCAAAAAGGAATGGGTCCTGTGGCACTAGGCCAAACTGAGCCCGCAGCGAGGCTTGGGTTACCGTCCGAACATCAACGCCATCGATTAAAACCGCCCCCTCATTGACCTCGTAAAAACGGGGAATAAGATTAGCGATGGTTGTTTTTCCGGCGCCGGTGGGGCCAACAAGGGCTATCGTTTGTCCAGGAGCAATGTCCAAAGTGACGTTCTGCAGAATGGGCTGACCTTCTAAATATTGGAAGGAGACCGCTTTGAACTGAATTTGACCAGAAACGGAGGGCATTTCTGTGGCGTTTTCCTTATCTAGAATGGACGGTGTGGTATTGAGCAGGTTTAAAACTTGCTCGCCACCAGCCATTGCGGACTGCATGGTGGTGTAGATGCGGCTCAGCTCTTGGATAGGCTGAAAGAAGCGCGTGACGTACGCCATGAAAGCCACCATGATGCCTAGGGTTAGCTCTTCTGACACCACCGCTCGACCACCAAAATAAAGCACAACGGCCGTGGCCAGTGCTCCCAAAAACTCTATCGAGGGCAAAAATATAAATGAAAGTCGAACGGCGTCAACATGAGCCTGTCGATTGTTGTTGTTAACCTCTTCAAACTGGGCCTCAATAAATGATTCTTGGGCAAAGGTTTGAATGACGCGTATGCCGTTGATATTTTCGGCCAGACTGCCAACCAGTTCAGCCACCCGCTGCCGGGTGAGGCGGAATGCCCCTTTGGCGCTTCGTGAGAAAATGGCGGTGACCAGAATCATGAGCGGCAGGACGGTAAAGGTGAGCAGAGCCAAGCGAGGACTCATGGTGAGCATCACGATGAGTATGCCGAATAGAACAAGAGTGTCTCCGGCTAAAGAAATCAAGCCCTGGGTTAACAGGTCGTTGATGACGGAGACGTCGTTGATGACCCGCGAAACGGTGACACCAATGATGGTGCGGTCGTGATAGCTCAAAGGAAGACGCTGTAAATGGTCCATCATTTTCTGACGGACATCGGCCAGCACCCGTTGAGATGTCCAGCCTAGCAGGTATTGCTGAGCCATTGTGGTTAGATACAGCAGTAAGTAGGTGGCGGCGATCCATATGGCAATGGTAGCGAGTCCATCGCTGTTGCCTTGGGCAATAAAGTCATCGATAGCTACTTTGATAAGGTAGGGGGTGAGCAGCGTGAGGCCGGTGATAATTAACAGCAACAAAGAGGCGAGGAGCATGTTGCGACGATACGGCCGTATAAAAACCAGCATGCCTAAAATAACGCCCTTGTTGAAAAAACGGCCGTCTTTCCCCTCTTGGCCAAATTGACTGATCGCGCTGCGCGGTCCCATGTTTGGGCTAAATGAAAAACTCATGCGGTGACGCCCCCATCTGGTTGAATTTGAATGTCATGAACACGGCGGTAGAGGTCTGAATTTTGAAGGAGCTCGTCGTGGGTGCCCCGGTCGTGAATACGGCCGTTTTCCAGGAGCAATATTTGGTCAGCCCGCTGAATGGTGCTTAACCGATGGGCAATCACAAAAGTGGTGCGTCCCTGCATTAAAAAATCGAGCGCCTTTTGGATCAGATGCTCTGTATTGGTGTCAACGCTGGCAGTGGCGTCATCCAAAATGAGAATGCGGGGATCCGTAATCAAGGCGCGGGCGATGGCCAGCCGCTGTTTCTGCCCACCTGAAAGGGTGATGCCCCGCTCGCCAACCTCCGTGTCATACCCATCTGGCGTAGCCATAATAAAGTCGTGGGCTTGGGCATCTTTGGCGGCTTGAATGATCTCTGCTTCAGTGGCGTTGGGGCGACCAAAGGTGATGTTTTCCCGAATCGTGGCGGCAAACAAGATGGTGTCTTGCATCACAAAGCCAATTTGGCTGCGCAGGGAGTGGAGGGTGTGGGTGCTGGTTAAACGGCCGTCAATCAAAATTTGGCCGTCTGTTGGATCATAAAATCGGGCTACTAGGTTGACCAGCGTTGTTTTGCCCGAGCCAGTGCCTCCCATGAGCGCGACAATTTGTCCTGGTTTGGTTTCAATGTTGATGCTGTGCAACACACCGTGGTCGTTGGGGTAGGTAAAAGAGACGTTGTTGAACTGAATACGGCCGTTGATTCGGGGCAGCGGCTTGGCATCTGGGGTATCCTTAACCTCAATAGGCGCATCCAGAATGGCAAATAGCCGCTCCCCCGCTGAGGCAGCAACGGCAAACATGGGAATAATGCGCCCAATCAGTCGGATCGGACGAATCAGCATGGCCAAATAGGTGGTAAAAGCGACGAGCTCGCCAAGGGTTAATACGTCTTGAGTGACGAGCCAGCCCCCGTACCAAATAATAAAAACCGTGCCAAAGTTGGCTATGAGGTTTAGTTGAGGGGCGTTCACCGCTTGGATTCTGGCTGATTCAACGGAAAGGTTGAACCATTTTTCGTTTTCTTTATTAAACCGCGCTAGTTCGACCTGCTCTTGCCCAAACGCCTTAACAATGCGTGCTCCGCGTAAATTTTGCTCTAGCTGCGTGGTTAAGCTGCCCAGCTGATCTTGAATTTTGTAGGAGAGGGGCCTGATTAGTTTGCCATAGGCGTAAGCTCTGTGTAGAAGTAGCGGGAGCGTCAGGATAATCAGTCCCGCCAAGGTTGGATTCATGATAATGAGGAAGACGGCCGTTAACACAATCAGAATGGTGCCTTCCACAATTCGTAAAACCGCTCGCCCTGTTAGAAAGCGAATGCGCTCCACATCCTGCATCGCCCGTGACAAGATTTGGCCCGCTTCGGTTTGGTCATGATAGGAAAAGGAGAGGTCTGTTAACTTTCGGAGCAGGTCATTGCGAATGTCGTAGGCGACGTATTGAGAGGCCACCTCACTCCAATTTCCTTGATAAAAGATCATGACCCCTTTGAACAAGGTCAGCAGAATCAAGAGCCCAATGGCCTGACTGAGCAGCGTCAGATTTCTTCCAAATATGCCTGAATCGATCGCCCAGCGGATGAGCTGCGGTACCGACAGGTTGATAAGATTGATGAGGATCATGAGGGCATAGATGCCGATTTGAATGTTTAGATACGGCCGTAAATACCCAAAACAGCGCCTGAGGATTTGTAAATCATTATTTGGCGTCATCGTGAAAATTGGGCGATCGAATCTCCTTCAAACGTCCCCATATAGAGCGTGCCGTCCTTTTCTCGTACGCCCGTAACGAAGTGATAAATATCCTTATCCCCTTCAAAGAGATGAACAAGATTGCCGTCTAAATCGTAAGCGCCAAGGCGGCAAAATAGGGGTTGCTCCGGCTGTAAAGATTGGGGCAGTCGAGCAATGAGGTAGCGAGCAAAGTAGGGCAGGCTATGAAGCCGCTTGAGCAGGTCGCTAAAGGGGGAAACGAGCGCCACCCAAATCAGCCCATCTGAGCCAATAGCTAGGTTGTCCGGCAGGCCGGGCATATTGGTGGCAAACATATCTTGCTGACCTGCTTTGTCGCCCGTTAGCCAGAGGCGATTAATGCATGCCTTCCCCGTTTGGGCCACCAGCACAAAGGATTGGTCGGGGGCCACAATGACGCCATTGGCAAATAGCAGCTCTTCAACCACAATCTCAACGCGACCGTCCGGGTAGCGACACAGAAGGCGTCCGGTGGGCACCATGTCGATAATATCTTTAGGGGCTTCGTTTTCACTGTTTTGTTGGGTGGAGTCGCTAAAGAAAATACGGCCGTCTTCCGCTACGGCTGGATTGTTGCAAACGTGTAAAGAGGCTGTGCCTTGAGCTACCAGCGTTTCAATCTGGCCTGACTGTGGATCTATAGCCAAAAGTCCGAGCTGCGTGTCACAAACGAGCAGTCGCCCATCGTGCAAAAAGTCAAGCCCCAGCGGACGGCCGCCGGTGTTGGCGACTTCGCTAATTGAGCCGTCTGGGCTGATGCGGAGAATACGGCCGTCTTTTAAACCCGTAATCACTGAGCCATCCTTATCAGGCAGCACATCCTCGGGAGAATGACCGACCTTGGTCACTTTTAAATTAGAAATTGGTGTTGGATTCATCAGGACACTTCTTTTTTGGGCTTTTTACTTGAGTTACGCCGTACCACTGGTACAAACCTTTGAGGTTTTTAGAAAAACGCCAGTGATTGCCAATCTGTTTAGAAACCTCAGAGGTTTTTTCCGCGTAACATCAGTTATTATTTTGAAGTTCATTATACCTACACAAGTTAGGAAAATAAAAAGAGTGCGCCATCTTGAAAATAGGGCACTCTAATTAAGGAGGAGAAAAATGTGTGAGTGTGTGTTGATCAATTAAAGAAAGGAGTTTGTCTCAGTCAGCTGATGAAAATCATCATCGATCTCCACCAGCTGATTTTGGGCTCGCTTTGGCCAGCGTCTTGCCGAGCCTGAGTCGTGTAGTCAATAGACCAGCGACAGCGAAGATAATGCTGATTTATTCTGCTGGAATCAATACAGCGTCGATAACGTGGATAATGCCGTTGCTGGCTTGGATATCTGTTGTAATCACTTGGACGGTGTCATTTAAGAAGACAGCACCGTCGTCTGAAATCGTGATGGTTACATCTTGACCCAAAAGAGTTGGAGCTGATTCTAATGTAACCACGTCTGCTGCTGGGACGGCTCCGTCAACCACGTGATAGAGCAGAATGTCGGTTAAAAGACCGGTTGGGTCTTCGAGCAGGCTAGCAACGGTGCCTTCTGGTAAGGCTGCAAAAGCATCATCAGTTGGGGCAAAAACGGTGAAGCTACCTTCACTAGCAAAGGTTTCAGCAAGGCCAGCTGCTTCTAACGCAGCCAATAGCGTTGTAAAACTGCCTGCTTCAGTGGCAACTTCGGCAATCGTGCCTAATTCTTCTTCCATTGCTTCATCGTCAGCCGTCATGCTTGGTGGTAAGAGGACAGCGTCAATGACGTGAACAATCCCGTTGTCCGCTTCAAGGTCGGTAATAATGACTTGAACGGTTTCGTTTAGGAATACGGCGCCATCTTCAACTGAGATAGCGATATCTTCACCACCAACCGTGGTAGCGCTGTCTAAACCAACAACGGTTTCAGCATTCACTGCACCCTCTACGACGTGGTAGAGTAAGACATTGGTTAATGCACCGGCTGGGTCTTCGAGCAAGCTTTCTACGGTGCCTTCTGGCAGAGCGGCAAAGGCGTCATCAGTTGGAGCAAAGACAGTGAAGGGGCCTTCGCCAGACAGGGTTTCAGCCAGACCGGCTTCGGTTACGGCCGTAACGAGCGTTGTGAAGCGGCCATCGTTCACTGCAATGTCAACAATGGTGTTGCTCATCATCTCTTCGTCGTCCATCATCTCTTCGTCATCCATCATCTCTTCGTCATCCATTGACTCATCAGCTGTTAAGCTGTGAGGCAGGAGGACTGCATCAATGACGTGAATGATGCCATTATCTGCTTCGATGTCGGTGATAATGACCTGAACGGTTTCGTTCAAGAAGACGGCGCCATCAACAACTGAGATTGCTACATCCTCACCGCCAATCGTGGTTGCGCTGTCTAGACCGACCACGGTTTCAGCATTGACGGCACCCTCTACCACGTGGTAAAGCAAGACGTCGGTCAAGGCGCCTGACGGGTCTTCGAGTAACCCAGCGACGGTACCTTCTGGCAGAGCGGCAAAGGCGTCATCGGTTGGGGCAAAAACGGTGAATGGGCCTTCGCCTGAGAGAGTCTCAGCCAAACCGGCTTCGGTAACTGCCGTAACGAGCGTCGTGAAACGGCCATCGTTGACCGCAATGTCGACGATGGTATTGCTCATCATCTCTTCGTCGGCCATTTCTTCATCAGCCATCTCTTCATCGGCCATCTCTTCATCCATTTCCTCGTCAGCCATCTCTTCATCGGCCATTTCTTCGGCTTCCTCAACTTCTTCCTCTGCGACAGGGGTAGGAGAAGCTGGCTCCTCAGCGGGTCCACATGCAACAACGATTAGCCCTAATGCTAATAAAAATAATATGCCAAATATACGTTTCATTCGTTTAGCTCCTAGCGTTTTTTTGTTTAAGTTATTTTTGCAAAAGTTGTGCATGCACGTTTTGAGATTAGCGATCTGCGCTTTTTGTGTCAATATTTTGTCCATATTAGCTCATTTTAAACTAATAAATGTGGACAAATAGGCTTGTATTCATAGGTTTGTCCATATTTTTGTACAGCTTTTATGTTGAAAATGTACAAATACAAAAATGTTGACATAATAATTATTTGTGCGGCATGATGCCGCTAGCAAGCAAGGGGCATGAAAATTACTTGGCTGATTTTAATTTTGTGGTTTCAACGGGTGAAATTTAACGTAGTAGCCTTGCCTTTGGCCTGCGCCTATCCTTTTGATGAATAGTATCTTGAGGCTTTGTTTCTAAAGCTGGTGTGTATTTTATTTTAGAAAAAAACAGGTCGGTGGCACTTACGAAACAGCATTCTGCAAAGAAGGGGAACTTATTTCCGAAATGAGGGTAAATAAGTTGTCATTACTTCGGCCCAGCTCAGCACGGGTCTGAGCGCGTCCATAAAACCAGATAGAATATAGACGTTCTAGCAAAGAATCTCACCTTTTTGGATAGGCTAGATTCTTCACTGGACGCCATTTTGGGTAAAAATTAGGATAGACCCGTTCAGAATGACAATGCTTGAATTTAGGCTATTTAGGTTTAAAAACAAGCTTTTTCAGCTCAAAAACATCACTGGGCATGATGTCTGGGATGATGAGCGCGTCACGCACTTTGGCTTTTCCCTCGACAAACTGTAAACCTGACATACTAATATACAAATCACGAGCACCGGTGAAGAATTGGAAAACCCGCCAGTGGGGTTTAGGTGACCAATTTGTATCAATAATAGCTGGCGTCCCTTTAAGCTCGATATTGTCTACAAGTGGCCAAGCCCCATGCTGAGGAATTGATATTACAAGGCGGGAGTTCGTCTTGAGGAGACGCCATTGTGAATATTCTAGTCGTTCGACTAAGGCTAAGATAATCAAGGCAATGTAAATAATGAGGGGGATGGCGACAAAGTAGTAGGCAAAGCCATAAAAGTTTGCTAACACACCGATGCTAATCATCAGCAAAATCATGATGATTGTTAGCAGTATAAAATTGTGGAAGAGGACGTGCCCAATAATATCACGGTACCAGGCTAATCTGATTTCAAGCTGGGTTTCCTCACCGGGGATTTTACGGAGCTCAACATCTTCCGGCATAAAAGTGTCTTGAAGATTTTCGGGCACAAGCTTCCATAATCGATCAAACGTTTTAGAAAATGGCCCCGCATGCTCATCAGCATTGTGTTGGGGTGACCCAGCGTGTTCAGTTTGATGGCTTGTTTCACTCATTTCAAAACTCTTTTAGATAGACGGAAAGAAGTCGCTTTCCTTATAATATTTTGATTATAGCATAGGGAAGATCAAAAAGGCGTGAGGTATCATCATCAATTAAAGAGGATATCTCACGCCCATTTAGTAGTTTGGAGTTTATCGAGCGGGAATAATGAGCTCCTGACCAACATGAATCAGATCGGACCCAGCCGGAATACCGTTCGCGGCACGGATATTCTCGACAGAGACGCCATACATTCTGGATAGGCTTAAAAGGGTGTCGCCTGCCATGACGGTATGCACAGTTGGTCCACCGCTCGCCCCTTCAGTAGCTGAACCTTCGCCTGCCGTTGTGCGATTAGGGTCTGGGGTAACAGTTACCGTAATAATGCGGACGGCTGTTGGGTCTACATCAGGAGTACTAGCCCCGTTGCCATCATCAGTTATTCCCGAGAAAGCATCATCTACCACATCTTCACTATTTTGAATGAACTGATTCCATTCATCCCCATTTCGCCCAGCGTCTAAAAGATCATTGGCAAAGTCTGGGAGGAAGGTCGTAATTAACCAGCTTACTGCTAAAAAGACAATCAGAATGCCTAAAAAGTATGTAAAGATGGCCCCAATATTTTTTGAGGGAAGCTGGAGCTTGAAAATGAGATGATAGGCAAGAAATGCCCCGATGATTAATGGAATAAATTTCAATAGCTCGATAAAATTCATGGTTGTACTCCTCAATAGAAATTGCCAATTCCATTATTGCGTAGGAACAAAGGCCGCTGGATCGACAAATGTTTCATTAACCTTATCATAAATTGTGTAATGAACATGCGGCCCCGTGGCATAACCCACAGCGCCCATCACACCCACAATTTGACCTGAACGAACAATTTCACCATCTGAAACAAAATAAGAGCGGGGATGCAATAACCATACAATCCACTCATCGTTTTCAATTCGGATAGTGCTGTTGTACCAGCGATCGGTGTAGGTTGTGACCTCACCGGGTATTGGTGCTTGCAACATCGCGGTACTGTTTTGGCTGGTGATATCTAGCCCTGGAAGGCCATAGCTACAGCCGTGTATATCTTGCGTCAAAATGGGGCTGTCGGTGACTGGATTTAACCGTGGCCTCAGTGATGGTCGGCCAATGAGATGGGCTTCAGAAATGCATTTTTCTTGATCCGTGGCGCGGGCTTCAGGAAAATCCATTTGGGTCGCACCCAAAGGTGATTGGTTTGTAAAATCAGCAAGTAACTTCCCACTTTGATCGTAAATACGGGTACTCATATCAAGTAATGAGATGGATAACGGCCGTTCCACCTCATCAATTTGTGAAACGATAAGGCTTTGAAAGGCTAAATGAGTCGGCCATGCGCCTAATGCCGTGACGGTGACCGTTCCCAACTCAATGTCTGAGTAAACCATATTTTGATAATTTTCATTAAAGTTATTCATCACATAAGCAGATGCATTTGGATCTAGCCGGCTAGCTGCTCCTGCACCGGCGTTATAAGCAAAGTAGCATCGCTTGATGGTATCTGGGTCTTGTGTCCAGTAGGTAATATCTGGACACCGCTTCTTAAACTCTTCTGCTGAGATAATCAGTTGTTCACGTACTTCAAAGTCATTAATTGGGCCAGGTGTAAAACACGGCCGTTCACCCGAACGAACCAAATCGTAGGCCCCAATAATGCCTGTACAGCTTTCAGGATTTTCCGCTTTCATGCTGTTCTCTTTGAACCACAGCACCAGCGGCACCTCTCTCGGAATGTCTGCTTTTAGTGCGATTTGGTCAGCGACGGGTGCCCATTTAACCACCGTTGATTGAATATTATTTGGGAGTGTATACTGGGAACTCATGTAGCTTTGACTGCCAGCTAGAACCCCAAGCCCTAAAAATACAAGCAACAGTGTCTCAAAGATGCCCCGAAAAAAACCCAGCGCCATGACCTGCGGGCTGAGCCCTAAATATGGCAAAACATGCTGCGTAAACCATATCTTGAGCCAAACAGGTATCATCAACACCTGGGAAAAAGAAGACATAACGTTCGTATTATAACTTGACTTAAGATCACAAGTCAAGGATTATGTCATGTTATTATGGTCAATTAAAAATGGTAATTAGTCCTACTTTACTCTGGTGAAAGGGGGTTAGGGATCGGAGATTAGGGATTGGGGAGCAGGGATCGGTGATTAGGGATTAGGGGCAGTATTTAGGGGGCTAGGGGTTTGGGATTAGGGACTGGAGGAAATAGGGTGCTTCGTAATTGGTAATTGGTAATTAGGAGAAAATTTTAGGTTTTGCGCTTTTATGGAACGGTAAACAGGGAACATCGTCCGCTCTCTGCTCTTTTTTATCAGTCATAAGTGTTCCGAAGTGATCTGCTTGCTTCTGCAAAAAATGATATGATTCATGAGCTATGAAAAATCGTGATGTTTCTGCTCTATTTCACAAAGTTGCTGACATGCTTGCCATCCGTGGCGATAAGTTCCACCGTATTCTTGCCTACCGAAAAGCTGGCGAAAGTATTGACGCTTTGGGACGTGATATTAATCAGATTTACGAAGAAGGTGGTCTGACCGATCTTCCCGGTATTGGTAAAACGTTAGCCGAAAAGATTGAAGAGATGCTCACAACGGGTGAGCTTGATTTTTATAACAGATTAAGCCAAGATGTGCCGCCGACCTTGGTCGATATGCTAAAGATTGAAGGGGTGGGGCCTAAACGAGTTAAACAAATTTATGAGTCGTTAGGGATCACGACTGTGGCTGAACTGACTGAAGCTGCAAAAGAAGGCAAGCTGAAAGGATTGCCGGGTTTGGGTGCTAAATCGGAAGCTAAACTTTTGGCAGCAATCGATGCTTTGAGTCGTCACGGTGATGATCGGGTGTCTATTGGGACAGCCTGGCCGATTGCACAAGAGATTTTGCAAAAGCTGGCCGAATTGCCCGGCGTTACAAAAACGGCCGTTGCTGGTTCACTGCGCCGCATGCGCGAAACGATTGGAGATATTGACCTGATGGTGGCCGCCGATGAAGCTGATCCAGTCATGGATTTGTTTTGCGGCTTGCCAAATGTTGAATCCGTTGTGGGGCGAGGCCCAACTAAAGCGCGCGTCGTTTTGCTCAACGGGAT
Organism: Chloroflexota bacterium; assembly: GCA_039029915.1. Classification (GTDB taxonomy): domain Bacteria; phylum Chloroflexota; class Anaerolineae; order Promineifilales; family Promineifilaceae; genus QQUD01. The sequence goes on along the minus strand of JBCCFD010000005.1, from coordinate 12,842 downwards.
TGGTGTTGACTTACGCGTCTTACCCGCTGAACGATGGGGAACACTGCTGTCTTATTTTACGGGCAGCAAAGATCACAACGTGCGGCTCCGGGAACTGGCGCTGAAAAAAGGGCTAAGCTTAAACGAACACGCTTTTACCCCAGTTGACGGTGGAGATGAGATTTTGTGTGAGGATGAAACGGCCGTATACAAAACCCTTGACTTGCCATACATTCCACCCGTTATGAGGGAAAATCGCGGTGAAATTGAACTGGCCCAAGCTGGCAAACTGCCCTCATTGCTGCAAGATTCAGACATCATTAGCGATTTGCACATGCACACCACTTGGTCAGACGGCAAAAACAGCGTATTAGAGATGGCCCAAGCCGCTCAGGCTCAGGGGCTGCAATATATTGTCATTACTGACCACTCGATGAGCTTGGGAATCGCTAACGGGTTAACCCCAGAGCGATTGGAAGCACAGGCAGAAGAGATTAAAGCGGCGAATGAGGTGATGGGTGATTCGTTCAAGATTTTCCGCGGTACGGAGATGGAAATTAAAGCGGACGGTACACTTGACTTTTCAGATGACGTTCTAGCAAAGTTAGATTTTGTTATCGCCAGCCTGCACGTGAGCCTTAAGCAGCCGCGTGAACAGGTGACACAGCGCATGCTTAACGCAATAAACGACCCTCATGTAGACATGATTGCCCATCCCTCAGGACGGCTTTTACCCGGTAGAATTGGGGCAGACCTTGATATGGACGCCATTCTGCAGGCAGCAGCAGACACCGGCACGATTATGGAAATCAATGCCAATCCAAGCCGACTGGATTTACGAGATAGCCACGTGCGCCGTGCGTTAGAGCTTGGGGTTAAAATTTCGATTAATACGGATGCTCATCAAATTAATCATTTCAGGTTTCGGCATTATGGCGTGGCCACAGCGCAAAGAGGCTGGGCAACGGCCGTTGATGTTGTCAACTGCTGGCCGGTTGAAAAATTCATGAGCTATATTGAAAGAGAAGTTGGTTCGTAAATGAGTGTTGGAACGACAACTATTATAAGAAGAGCCCTGTCTGATTTGGATGAAGAAACGCTTATCCAACTGAAATCAGTGGCTGAACGAAGAGACTATCCACCCAAAACAAAATTGTGCCATCAGGGGGAAATTGAGCATACTTTTTACGTGATTGTAGAGGGGAATGTGGCCGTTTCTCAGAAATTAGAGAACGGGTCTGAGCGATTGCTATCCATTTTACGAAATAATGATTATTTTGGGGAAATGAGTCTTGTTGATGACTCGCCTCGCATCGCAGACGCAGTCACAATTACCGACACGACCGTACTTGAGGTGACGGAAGCGTCGTTTGACCGCTTTGTGAAGCAAAGCCCCGCTTTGGCTCAGCTGATTACCAAAAAAATCCTGTCAACGGCCCGAACTCGGGATCAGCTCAATATCAAAGAGCTACAGATTAAGAATAAAGAGCTTGAACAGGCGTATCATGATTTAAAAGAGGCTCAAGCAAAGCTCATCGAGCAAGAGCGCATTCAGCGTGAATTAGAGCTTGCCGCAGATATGCAAAAGAGCCTGTTGCCTGAATCATTGCCCCAGTTTGATAACTACCATTTTGAAGCGTATCTCAAACCCGCCCGTGATGTTGGCGGGGACTTTTATGACGTGATTGATTTGGAAAATGAGCATGTGGGGGTATTGATTGCTGATGTGGCGGATAAAGGAATTCATGCCGCTTTGTTTATGGCGGTCGTGCGTACGCTATTTGTTATTGAAAGCAAACGGTCTCTTTCACCTGCTGAGGTGGCTTTACGGGTGCACCATGCGCTGTTTGGGGTGACGACGACTGATAGCTTCGTAACGGTGTTTTATGGAGTGGTTCATCGCCCAACCGGAAGACTGTCATATGTGCGAGCGTCACACGATAGGCCAATTTTGGCGAAGCGTGATGGGACCTTGACTGAACTGCCGGGAAACGGCCGTTTTCTAGGAATGCTTGAAGATTTGCAGCTAGAAGAGTATGAAATAATGCTAGAGTCGGGGGATAGACTCATCATGTACAGTGATGGCGTCACTGATGCAGAAAATGAAAATAAGCAAAATTATGGTATCGAGCGGTTGAAAAAGACAATAGCCTTTAAATCTAATGCTACTGCTGATGAGGTTGTTAAACTGATTCGGCAAGATGTTCGGCATTGGATGGGTTCTGCTGCTCCGATTGATGATTTCACATTGTTGGTCATGGAGGCTTTAGAACTTTAATGGCTCGTTACAAACTCCCGGAAGATCCTCGGGATTCAAATCAAAAGCGAACAAGACGGTTACGACAAGATTCTCAAGAACCAATTCCCTGGCTTTGGCTTGGCATTGGGGTGATTGTGACGCTAATTGGTATTGGCTTAGCCATTTCCTTAGCGCGCTCGATTTTGGCGCGACCACCACTTGAAGAGGTGGTGATTGAGCCAACGATTATTGTGCTAACGGCACCACCCGTTGCCCCACCGACCGCTACGCCACCGCTGCCTACACCAACACCTATTCCCACGTTTACGCCTGTTCCCACCCCAAATACCGCCGTTGCGCCGCCTGAAATTACCATTGGCTTCTATGCCGTTGTGGCGAATACAGACGGCTTGGGTGTGACAGTCCGGGGTGGACCATCAACCAGCAATGTGTCGCTACTCGTGGCACCAGAAGGCACGCTCGTGCTTGTCCTTGATGGTCCGCAAAGTGCGAATGAGTTCCTCTGGTGGCAAGTCCAGCTTGATGACGGCACGGAAGGGTGGGTTGCCGGAGACTTCCTGCTACCAGAGGCGGGACCTTAGGCAGGATAACGGCGGAATCCATTGTTCATCTTTCATAATTCATCCTTGTCATGGAGGACAAATGACACCTGAAGAAAGCGTTGCCAAACTGCGTGACACGTTAAATTATCATCTGTACCGCTATCACGTGCTGGATGCGCCAGTGATTAGCGACGCTGAATATGACAAGCTTTATCATGAGTTGGTAGCTCTTGAAGCAGAACATCCCCATTTGTTAACTCCTGATTCTCCAACCCAACGAGCGGGTGCAGAACCTTTGGAAGGGTTTGAGAAGGTTGAACATGCGGCCCCTATTTTGAGTTTGCAAAATGCGTTTAATGCCGAAGATCTGTTTGCCTGGCGCAAACGAATTGGGCGTCACTTGCCTGACCCTGATGCGAAGCTGGAATATGTGGTTGAACCTAAACTTGATGGTCTAACGGTGGTTTTAACGTATGAAAACGGCCTGCTGGTGCAAGGGGCGACTCGAGGCAACGGCCGTGTTGGTGAAGGCATTTTGCAGAATTTGCGCACCATACCGGCTATTCCTCAGCGCATCCCAGTTGATCCTCAAAGTGAACTGATTCCCCCAGCAACGGCCGTTATTCGGGGTGAGGTATTCTTTCTCCTAGACAAGTTTGAGAAGTTTAACGCCTCTCGTTTGGAACAGGGGGAAGCGGTTTATATGAACCCCCGCAATGCGGCGGCAGGGTCATTGCGCCAGCTAGATTCGTCAATCACGGCGGAACGGCCGTTGACCATCTACTGCTACGACTTCATTTTTTGGGAAGGGGGGCAAATTCCCGATAAGCAGTGGGAGCGTCTCGATTATTTGCGTCAGTTAGGCTTCCCCGTTTCCGTTGACAATGTTTATGGGGCGACATTAGAAGATGTTGCTACGGCATATGGAGAGTGGATCGATAAGCGAAACCGCATCAACTATGAGGTTGATGGCTTGGTCGTCAAAATCAACGATCAGCCGCTCGCAGCTAGCCTAGGCTTTGTCGGTAAAGATCCTCGCGGGGCGGTGGCAATGAAGTTCCCTGCTCAGGAAAAAACGACCAAACTGCTTGATGTTCAGGTTAACGTTGGGCGAACAGGTATCCTAGCTCCTAATGCAGTGCTTGAACCTGTTGAGCTAGGTGGGGTCATTGTTCGCAATGCCACCCTGCATAACTTTGACGAAATCGAGCGTAAAGATATTCGCAAAGGTGACACTGTGATTATCAAGCGAGCGGGAGATGTCATCCCCTACGTCATCGGGCCTGTTGGTGATTTGCGAGATGGTTCCGAAACACGCATCATACCACCAAAGCAATGCCCTTTTTGTGATGATTTGGTTATTCATGTTCCTGGCGAAGTGGCGGTGTATTGTGATAATCCTACTTGCTCTGAACAACTTGTTAGACGTGTTGAATATTTTGTTGGCCGCAGCGCCATGGATATTGATAACTTTGGCTCGCAAACAGGGGCCTTGCTGCTCGAACAAAACCTCATTGCTGATATGGCAGATATCTATTTTTTAAATCGTGATGAGCTGTTAGCCCTTGAAGGATTTAAAGAAAAGAAGGTGGATAATCTGCTGGCAGGCATAGCAGCCAGTAAGCAACAATCGCCGGATCGGTTTTTGACGGCTTTAGGCATTCGTTTTGTAGGTAACGTTGTGGCTAGTTTGTTGATTGATGAGCTTGGTGGTGTTGATCAGATTAGTGCTGCGTCACAAGAGTCGTTGGAAGCGATCGAGGGCATTGGTCCACAAACGGCCGTTTCTGTCGTCAACTGGTTCCAAAGTGAAAAAAACCAGCAGCTGTTGAGCAAGTTTAAGCAAGCTGGTCTGCAGTTTGAACCACAACACGACGCCTCGGCAGAAACAGGTTCAACTGTACTAGAAGGGCTCGTATTTGTTATCACCGGCACCCTGCCCTCACTGTCTCGGGATGAAGCCAAAAAGGTCATTGTTGCCAATGGTGGTAAAGTGACTGGCTCTGTCAGTAAAAAGACCAACTATCTGCTAGCAGGGGAAAAGGCTGGCAGCAAGCTCACAAAAGCTGAAAATTTAGGCGTTTCAGTCATTAGCGAACCGGACTTGTTCTCGATGATTAATGGTTGATAGCCGATATTTGGCATCAGCCAGTTGAAATTTACTTTAACGCAGGCGCGTAAAGACGCAGCGGACTATTTTTCTGCATGTCGCTGCTCTACGCAATTGTTATTTGAAGAGAACAGCATCATGAAAAAAATAATTTTTATTTTAATCAGCGTTACTATTTTGTCCGGCTGTGGGTTGATGGCTTTGCGAGAAGATGATTCCGGCGGGTTCCTAGACCCTGTGAGAGCGCCATCGACACCGCCAACCCCCGGAATTGTGTTTATGACTACGCGCCACGTGGAGCGGGACCCAACCAATTTTCACCAGAACTGGGAGCTTTATTTAGTGCAGCCCGATGGGTCAAATTTAACGCGTCTCACGGATAATGAGGTTGTTGATGCCAGCCCAGCGTGGTCACCAGACGGTCGCCAAATCAGCTATCGTTCAAGGCGGGACGGTAGTGCCGATTTGTTTATCATGGATGCTGACGGCACCAATTCGCGAAATTTAATAAAGGACCCAGTTGACAGTATTTTTGATGATTTTTACCCGCGCTGGAACCCTCAGCGTGATCTCATTGCTATGTACACCGATCGATTTTACTCTCCAGCTGTGGGATGCGCTTGGCATCGTATCGCTTATATGCCAGTTTCCGGTGGCAAGGATAATATCGTGGTTTTGGACGCCCACTTAACCGAACAGGAGACGCTAACTTGGTCACCTGATGGGACGAGCATTGTGTACAGTTCACGGTGTAACTATGCGGTTGAGCAAGCGATTGAGCTGTTTTCTTGGAATATTGATACCAATGAGGTGACGCAGCTTACCAATTCAGGTAATGTGAATAGCACACCTGCCTTTTCCCCAGACGGCCGTTTCCTTGCCTATCACTCGAATCGTGATGATACAGTGAATGGTGGGGACGTATTTATTTTAGATTTGGAAACGAATGAGGAATTTAATTTAACCGATCATCCCGGTGCTGACTCACATCCAACTTGGTCACCAGATGGATTGCGCATTGCGTTTGTGTCTAATCGAGATGGTAACAATGAAATTTATGTCATCAATATAGATGGTACCAATCCCGTTAACATCACGAATAACCCCGCAAGAGATTGGGAGCCAGCTTGGTCGCCTGCTGAATAAAGGATTTACGATTCGCTAGCCTGCTCTTGTCTTGACCACCAAATAAAGGCAATGCCAATGATGCCAAAAATGACGGCCATACCGTAAAGAATCGGTGTGACGGATTGACGGCCGTTTTCCTCTTCAATAATGGCTAAGGGGCTTGGTGTTTCAGTGGTTGCTAAGTCCAATTGGGCAACCTCTGTGCCTTCTGGGGTGCTGACCGCCGCTTCGTTGGGGGTGGCTGATGGGGTGGCGGTGTTGGAAACGGCCGTTGGTGTTAATGTGGGCAATGGAGTTGGGAGCGGCAAACTAACCTGCAATTGATCGCCCGGTTGGAGGATAGAATCGGCCGTAAGCCCTTCATTCAATGCCAAAAGGCCATCCAAATCTAATCCATACGATAACGCAATATCCCACAACGTTTGGCCCGTAGAAATGGTGTGGAAGACAATAGGTGTCGGTGTCGGTGGTGGGGCCTCACCGGGCGCTAGGCGAATGATTAACTCATCTCCAGGTTGTAATAGTGAAGTTTCATTAAGCCCATTAAACAATAGCAAATCAGCAAACTTAATATCGTACAGTAGCGCCAGAGACCAAAGAGATTGACCTGATTGAACGATATGGGTTGTTGGTGGTGTGGGTGTCGGTGGTGGAGCTTGGCCTTCGGCAAGCTGAATGACAACATCGTCACCGGGCTGAATAAAATGCGTGTCTGAGAAATTGTTAAACAGCAAAATATCAGTTAATGGCACTTCATAGTAAGCGGCTAACGACCATAAAGCTTGCCCTTCTTGCACCATATGAACAATTGACCCATCTTCATTTGGGGTCGCCAAAACACTCGGCGCCACAATAAGCGGTGCGGGGGAAGTATCCTCATTAGGGGTTGAGGTATCATTTGATCGTCTTCCTACGACGAGCACAAAAAAATTTTCTGTGCCATTTGTGGCGAATGCGGTGCCGGCTTCAGAATAACGAGTCGTGACAAGCGTGTTGTAATGGATAGGGCTATTTCGCCACCAGTTCAACCCTTGCCAAGGCGTCATGCTGGAGCCGCCGACGATATTTTCAACCACAAACCCACCATAGCCAGCAGCATCTGCCCTTGTTTGAGGTGTAGACCCACCATAGCCAACGTGACTGCTAAAAACGGAAAATTCTGCCATGTAATTTGCTTGATTTTGAGCCGCTGACAATAGGGCATTATTGGTCTGAAATGGTGGTAATCCATTGTCGACCCGAAATTGATTTACCAATTGTAATATTTCTAATGCGGAACCTGATTGAGCATAAGTCTCTGAACGATGCGTTTGAAACAGAATAAATACAAGGAGGATGGCACACAATTTACTTTTACCCATAAGGCGTAAATATAACAACTGGAGAATTATCAAACCAACTCAGTTATCAATTTTTAAGGATTATGCTCGTGTAAAGTTAAGTGCTCCGAAGATTCTAAAGTGAAAACCGTGTTGGATAAAAGCTGCGGAACCTCGAGGACGCGAAGGTGGTCGCCTTAGTTTTATTCAAAGCTGGAACTTCGTTTCACATAAGCTTATGAAACGATTTAAGGAGTGAAAGTCGAAATTAGACCAATGACATAATTCCTAAAATTGTGAAAACGAGAAGAAGAATCAACCATTCAGGACAAATAGACTATCAATCATTGGAAGAACTTTATGGAGAATAGGAGTACCAAATTTTTTGAGAATTGATAATGTCAATATTTAGATGATCTGAAAAAGATAGTAATAAAACAATCGCGATGTCAGGCGTAAGTTAAATGGTATCAGAAAAGCTGAAGCTCACAGTAGAGCAAAAAAAATATCGAATCTTACTGATAGAGGATAATCCGATCAATATTAGAATGATGGAAGATATTCTTTTACGATCGGGTTACCACGTGGATGTTGCTTCAAATGGTCTTGAAGGCTTAGATATGGTCACTCAATACACTCCAGACCTGATTTTGCTCGATGTTGTTATGCCTGGTTTGAGCGGGTTTGAAGTTTGTAAACGATTGAAGGCAGACCCGCAAACATCCTTGATTCCTATTATTTTTATGACAGCTGAGACCGAAATGGACAGTATTGTTCAAGGATTTGAATTGGGTGCTGTCGATTACATCAAAAAACCGATTCAGTTCCGCGAAACAATTGCTCGCATTCAAACGCACCTAACCGTTCAGGGGCTGCGCACCGGATTAGAGAAAGAGATACAGGAAAGAGAATCTTTAATTTCTGATCTGTCAGCGTTTACACATATGGTGGCTCACGATCTGAAAAATCCAGTCACAAACATTATTGGATTTTCTGAGATTTTACTGTCCGATCGACATCGCCTTGATGAAGCGACCCTTGAGAACACGTTGGCTCTTGTTCGGAAAAGTGGCGTTAAGATGCATCAAATCATTGATGGTCTCCTCATGCTGGCCAATGTTCGCTTTAAAGAAGTCGAATTCAGTGATACAGATCCTTTGGTTTTAATAAAGGAAGTTCAAGCGCGATTGCACACTCAAATTGAAGAATCAGGATTTGAGATATCGTACCCAGAAAACTGGCCAGTTGTGATTGGGCATCCTCATTGGGTTGAAGAAGTATTGGCGAATTTTGTGAGCAATGCTATTAAATACGGTGGGACCCCACCCAAGGCTGAGATTAGTTATAAAATTGAGGGTGACAACCTCAAAGTAATGGTCAAAGATAATGGCCATGGATTAGCTTTAGAGGATCAGTCTAAGCTTTTTAAACCATTTATTCGCCTGCACACCTCGGTTGACGGCCACGGCCTAGGTTTATCGATTACGAAACGGATCATAGAAAAATTAAACGGCCGTGTTGGGGTTGAGAGCTGTGTTGGAAAAGGAACAACATTTTTCTTTACCCTACCGTTAGCTAATTAGACCCTTTCTCCCTCCCTCCCTTAGCCTTGTTTTTTGACAGCCGCTAACCACTTCGTTAGAATCCCCTGAGTTTCCATAAACAGTGGAATAATCGTTAAGTGTTCGGAAAAAAAGCTTTAGAAATAAACCTGTTAGATAAATTTCCAAACCTCGATGAAACGGAAAGCTATTGTCAACATTTATTTCACACGACTTCTTTCCGTTTACCTCAATGAGTTGATTTTTCAATCAAAAATTGCGATCCAAGTCTTTTTTAAGACTTGAATGCCTAATTCGGAATTCGTAAAGGCTCCTGCTTATTGAGGCTGGGGAAATTAGAACCCAAAATTACATTTACAAAGGTTCTAAAATTAAGAAACAAGGCTATTAAAATAGCTAGGAGGACTTCAATGGAGAATCTATTTAGTCAAATTGCAGCGGCCCAAGTTGGGTCTGCGCCTGGGATACCAATTTATTGGTGGTTTGGACCACTGGGCGCAATTGTTGCACTCGTTTTTGCTTTCTATTTTTATAATGGCATGATGCAAGAAGAAGAAGGCACACCTGCCATGATCGAAATTGCTCAGGCGATTCGTGAAGGGGCAATGGCCTATCTTCGCGCACAATATACCTCTGTGTTCAGAGTATTTATTGGGCTCTTGATACTGTTCATTATCTTAGCTGCAATTGGTGCCCAAGAGTGGCTGGTGTCAGTTGCTTTCCTAACTGCAGGCTTCTTTTCAGGTGTTGCTGGTTATGTTGGGATGCGCACTGCTACAAACGCTTCCGCCCGAACGGCTAATGCTGCCCGCAAAAGCTTGAACGGTGGCTTACGCGTTGCTTTCCGTGGCGGTGCCGTCATGGGTTTAGGGGTTGTTGGCTTTGCACTCCTTGATATGAGTATTTGGTTTCTTATCTTATTCTCAACATTAGGAGCCGATAATCTGCCGCGTATTACTACAATTATGTTGAGTGCCGCTGTTGGTGCGTCAACGATGGCGCTGTTTGGTCGCGTTGGTGGTGGTATTTACACCAAGGCAGCAGACGTTGGTGCTGACCTCGTTGGTAAGGTTGAGGCCGGAATCCCCGAGGATGATCCCCGAAACCCAGCTACCATCGCTGATAACGTGGGTGATAACGTGGGTGACGTAGCTGGTATGGGGGCTGACCTTTATGAATCGTATTTAGCTTCTATTTTAGCCGCAGCGGCCTTGGGTGTTTCGTCTGTTGTTGCCGCCGGTGGTGGAGCTGCAGAGCAACTAAAATATATTGCTGCTCCCGTTATGCTAGCTGGGTTAGGCGTTTTAGTTTCAGTAGCAGGTGTCTTTATGGTGCGTGCCAATGAAGACGCAACGATGAGTACCCTTATCCGTAAATTAGAAGGCACAATTCAGATTGCAGCCGCTGTCATTGCCGTCTTAGTTTTGCCGCTTTTGTTTGCCCTTGATTTATCACAACACACAGCCATCCAAGTTTGGGTTTGTGTGGTTGCTGGTTTGCTTGTGGGTATATTTATCGGCCGTATTACTGAATACTTCACGTCAGGTGAATATGGCCCCACGCAAGGGATTGCAAATCAGGCGAATACCGGCCCAGGTACGGTAATTATTGATGGCTTGGCTGTCGGTATGCGCTCAACAGGTATTCCTGTTTTGATTGTTGTGGTGGGGACGATTGTTGCATTTTATACGGCAGGCGGCGCGGTTAACACCTTGAACGGCTTATTTGGTGTTGGTATTTCTGCTGTTGGTATGCTCGCAACTTTAGGGATGACGCTCGCCACCGATGCGTATGGCCCAATTGCTGATAATGCGGGTGGTAATGCAGAAATGGCCGGTTTAGACCCTAGCGTTCGCGAACGTACAGACCAATTGGACGCTTTGGGAAATACAACAGCCGCAACTGGTAAAGGGTTTGCGATCGGGTCAGCTGCTTTGACTGGTTTGGCTTTGTTAGCTGCCTATATTGAAACTATTCGTACGAGCTTGCTCAATCGCGGTATTATGGATTTACAAGGATTTAATATCCAAACGATGAATATGGAAGATTTTATGCTTTTGTATGAAGTTAATCCATTAAATCCAATGTTCCTTTTGGGCTTGTTTATTGGCGGAATGGTGGCTTTTTACTTCTCAGCGTTGACGATGAGCGCAGTTGGACGTTCTGCTTTTGCGATGGTGGAAGAAGTGCGCCGCCAATTTAAAGAGAAGCCTGGCATTTTGGAAGGAACTGAAAAGCCAGATTATGCACAATGCGTACAAATTAGTACGGATGCAGCCCTTCAGGAAATGGTTGTTCCTTCTTTGCTTGCCCTAGTTGTACCAATTATTGTTGGTATTGTTATGGGTGTTCCGGGTGTGCTGGGATTATTGGCAGGTGGTTTGGCAACAGCCTTTTCTCTCGCAATTATGATGGCGAATGCTGGTGGTGCTTGGGATAACGCCAAGAAGTATATTGAAGAAGGACATCATGGTGGCAAAGGGTCTGAAGCGCACAAAGCGGCCGTGGTCGGTGATACGGTGGGTGATCCATTCAAAGATACGTCTGGCCCCTCTTTGAACATTTTGATCAAATTGATGTCGATGGTTTCGGTTGTGGTTGCTGGTTTAGTGGCCTTGATTGGAGACGGCTTTGGTTTGATTAGCTTTTTGTTCTAATTAAATGGTACGCTTCAGGTTTCGGAAACTGATTGGGTGAGCTTATTTCAATCTATCTTTCTTGATCACCTGATAACAGCTGGCAATTTTTTTAAACTAGAGAGCAGGCCTTTTAGGGTCTGCTCTTTTTGTTTGTTATAATCAGTGGATGTCCACTATTTATGTTTATGCCCCTGCAATTAATCATCAAAAAAATGGTCATCCTGAACACAACGGCCGTATTGGAAAATTGCTGCTCTGGCTAGAGCCGTTTGGTGTTTTGGCTGATTTAACGGCCGTTTCTCCGCGGGCAGCCACTTTTGAAGAAATCACAACCGTCCACTCAAACAGCTTAGTTGAACACGTGCGCAACGTCTCGCTGATGGGAGGTGGGCATTTGGATCACGGTGATACGTACTCAACCCCAGATAGCTATGATTTGGCCCGCTTAGCGGTAGGCGGCACCTGTACGGCCGTTGATGAAATTTTGAGCGGTCGGGCAAAAAACGGCTTTGCTCTAGTTCGCCCGCCAGGCCATCATGCCGAAATCGATCGCATTAGTGGATTTTGTTTGTTCAACAACGTTGCAGTGGCCGCTAGACATGCCCAAACTCAGCATGGCTTAAAGCGAGTGGCTATTGTTGATTTTGATGTCCACCACGGAAACGGCACGCAGGACGTTTTTTATAACGATCCATCCGTGCTGTTTATTTCCACCCATCTATATTTACCTCGCTACTTCTACCCAGGTAGTGGACACCATGGTGAAATGGGAACCGGAAACGGCCGTGGGCTAACGCTTAACGTTCCTTTGATTCCGAACGTGGGAGATTCAGGTTACGCTCTAATCTTTAAAGAGATTGTGTTACCGCAACTCCGCGCCTTTCAACCTGAAATGATTCTAGTCTCAGCCGGCTTTGATGCCCATTGGGAAGATCCTCTTGCAATGGCAAATTTAAGCCTCGATGGGTATGCTCAACTGGGTCGATCTTTAATAGAAGAGGCCGAGGCGGTGTGCAACGGCCGTATCCTATTTGTACTAGAGGGTGGTTATCATCTAGAAGCATTGCACCACGCTATTTTAAATCAGTTTTATGCCTTACTTGGCCGAGATAACATCGTTGATCCACTTGGCCCCTCGCCTGAAAAAGATAGCGATGTGGCGAGTTTGGTTGAGGTAATAAAACAAGACCACTTGCAATTTTAGCCATAACTTTGCATAATATTTTTATTAGTTGACCATAATGAAGGAAAAACGGCCGTGTTTTCTGATTTTTCCCACTTAATGGGTTGTAATGTAAATAGT
>JBCCFD010000004.1:0-52573 GCA_039029915.1 Chloroflexota bacterium | reverse complement strand
TAGAGAGTACTTTTCCCTGCCATGATTATTGGGAAAGACTTACCATAAGGCTTGTGCTAGGTAATGCAGCACTTTTACTTTTCGATTACAATGGCCTCAGTCAGCAAGCCCATCACCGCTCCTGTTTTTTGGGAAGTTCTGGTCAAAATCTCAGGTGATAATCCCATGTTATGAAGGTCGTTTGTGATTTCTTCGGTGTAAATGGGATTCATGATGATAATGACATCGGGTTGATAGGTTTTCAAAAAGTCAGGGCCGACGATTTCTTGACCGGTGGCAGCCATGAAGGTGCCGCTTTTGATCGGATTGATATCAACAACGTATTGAATGTCGTCTAGCGTTAGCCCAAGCGTGGTTAAAAAGGCGACCCCCTTGCTGCCGCCCCCCCAAAGCACAAATTTACGGCCGTTTTTGCGAAAATCGTTAATTCTAACCTGCCACACTTGTCGTAAATTGTGAACGGCCGTTTCAAAGTGAGCCGCCTTTTGGACAGTTTCCTCAACACCCTCAGGGGTTGGAATCACCCCATTTTGTTGACGGGGGAGCGCTTCAATCATCAAATATTGGTCATCGTAATCGGTCCATGTGCTCACAGACTTAAACCCAGACTGCTCAAAAAGGTGAGACAGTGAGCCTGCCGTAAAGTAAGAGCAATGCTCATAATAGACATCCCAAAAGGCTAAATCATCAAGCACATAGTTGGCATTTGGTATCTGGAAAAAAATGATCGACGCTTTGTCTCCCACCGAGTTGCGTACGGTTTGGACAAAATCACCGGTGTCGGGGATATGTTCTAGCGTCATCTTACAGCAGATAAAATCGGCCGTGTGCGAAGCAAACTTTTCGCCATAAAAGTCGGCAATAAAGGTCAGTTGATCGGCAATTTCTGATGGGTGCCGTCCCGGAACATAAGCGGGGTCAAAACCGGTGCCTTTGTTGTTACCCATTTCGCAGAGCATGGTAATAAAGTCACCCTTGTCACATCCAATCTCAATGATCTCTTTTTGGTGAAGCTCAAATTTATCAATCAAATCCTGAGCGAGCTTTTTATGAAACTTGTTAAAAGTCGGCGAATACCCTTGGGTTGCCTCATATTTTGCCGAATATTCCGTTAGAGAAAGATCAAAGTCGATGTTGTAAATGAACCCGCAGTAATGGCACACACCTAAGCGAATGCTGCCGGTGGGGAAGTTGAGGGCTTCTTCTTGTGTCGATAGAAGAAGGACGCTATTCGTCGGCACTTTTGATACTTCATAAAAAACAGAAATGTTGGATTGACCACAATTTGGGCAATCTTCTGTAATTGGAATCATTTGATTAGAAACTCCACATGTGTGTTTATTGTTTGGGCGTCAAAAGATCTGACCCATTTTATCACAATCTTTTGCTCGATATGGCATATTCTACACTGCCAGAGCTCGAAAAATTTAGCCTTACATCTATAGCTTGCACACCTTGCATTGCTGGTTACAACGTGAAAATTGCGTGAAGACCCCTCCAATTTTGACGTTAAATGAGCCTAAATACCGGTCTGAACGCACTTGAGTGCTTGAGAGAAGCATTTTAAACTCATAAAGTATGGCTATTGGTGAAAAAAGTTCACTAACGTGCGTGAAGCATTTGTAAATATAAGAAATAGTGATAGACTGTTTATACCCAATACCCCTAGTTCACTATAAACTTACAGAAAAAATTACAATTCACGCAAATCGTCAGAGTGGTCAGACCCGAGAAGTACTGTCCGAGAAGTACTAAAGACGTTGAGGTTCTTATGTTTTATGATTTGCTGACAAGTTCACTGCCATACTATTATCTAGGGAGCCAAGCAATGATCATTTTAATCGGTTTTTTCACTTTATCTTTTATTGCCTCTACATTCGTTGTGGCGGCCTGCGCCCTTTCTTCTCGTATAAGCGAAACTGAAGTTTGGGAAGAAGCCTACGAATATGTTCCAGAGCTCAGCTTGGAACCTGCTTCACAAGCCTGAGTGGGCGTCAGTTATCTTAACTGACGATAAGATGTTGTTTTAAAAATTGATTGATAGGAGTTCCTGCGTAGGAACTTTTGCTCTTCAATAAACTATAATTGTAAAAATAAACTTTTTCTAGCAAAAAGCTACCTTTATTTGGGTAGCTTTTTTTTATTTGGAGGGGATGACATTTGCCTAACTTCGATGATCTAAGCACGTTATTTTTGTTTGCTACTTTTTCATGCCCTTCCCCTTGATATTATGAGCAAGATGAATAAAAATGAATGAATGACGCCTAAACGACCTGTGATTTGATAAAATAGGTGTAAGGTAAATCACATAATAATTGAACCAATCTGAAAGTTTGTGAATTACATAAAAAGAGTGGAATAAAAGTTTTTATGTTTAAATCGTTAAGAAAGAAAAGTTTTCACCTGTGCCTTTTCGTAGCAATGTTGCTACTCATATTTTCAACAGCGAGCCTCGTTCATGCCCATACCCGTGTGGAGCTTGGCCCTTATGTTGTCATTGTTGGGTGGCTTGAAGAGCCGGTTATTGTTGGCGAACGCAACGCCTTGATTGTTGATATTTCCGAAGATGATATTCCGGTTGAGGGAGTTGAAGCAACCTTAGACTTAGAATTAGTGTACGCTGGTTCTTCGTTCCGTTCTAATATTAACCCCACTGAAATACCGGGTTTTTATACGGCTGAAGTGTTTCCTACGATTCGTGGGCAGTATAATGTTCGTTTGTTTGGTAACATCAATGGGTTTGAAATTGATGAAATTATTGCCCCCGAAGAGGTGCTCCCAGCATCCCGCATTCAATTCCCGGAACCCGTGCCAGATGCTTTTGAGCTTGAGGCTCGTATTGATTTGTTGGAAACTGAGCTACGCTCTGCTCGTTTGTTCTCCTACTTTGGCATCGCTATTGGCTTGATTGGTACGGTGCTGGGCGCATTAGGGATCAGAAAGAAATAAAGTAATGCCTCAAATGAGCAAGCTTCTTCGCCTTGCCGGCTTTGGCGTGGCGCTTCTTTTTCTTGTGCTGACGGTTCAGTCAGCCGCAGCGCACGCTGTGCCGGTTGAGTCAGAACCACGGCCTAATCAAATATTGGAAGTGTCGCCGACTGAAGTGCTTATTGAATTTAATGAGCCGGTGGTGCCGACCCTTAGCCAAATTCGGTTACTGTCCCAAGCTGGCGAACGCGTAGAGACAACGCTCGTTGAGCCTGTTGATGCTGAGAACACAACGCTTAGAATTTTAATTCCTGAACCATTGAAGGACGGAGCTTATTTAGTTAGCTGGCAGGTGCTGTCGAGTGTGGATGGTCATACAACAGCGGGCACCTTCTCCTTTGGTGTTGGGGATACTGAATTAACGGCCGTTTCTGACGATGTGACCGTCTCGGCACAGCTCTCAATATTAAGTGCAACAGCCAGATGGGTATTTTTATTAGGCATCATCTTGATTATGGGACTTTTTGTTTTCCGCCTTATCGTCTGGAACCCAATATTTGATGATGTCGAGCTTGAACCAGAAGAAGAAGCGCTTGATATGGCCACCGCTAAAATGGGTGTCCGCTTAGCGAATGTCGGCGTCTTTTTGCTTTTTGTTGCCCTCATTTTGATTTTTGTTGATCAAAATAGCACCTATTCACTTATCGAAATTAATAATTTGAGCATTTGGTTAGGTACTCAGTTTGGGCGCGTTTGGCTCATTCGATTCTTTCTAGTTGCTTTAACCCACTTCAACCTCTCAACCTTTATCAACCTAACAGACGATCGGTATGAATTGCGGGGCTGGGAATGGTGGACTGGGTTAATTTTAGCCTTTGGCTTGACGTTGACAAATGCGCTAGTTAGCCACAGCGCCGCTTCAACTGAGATGACGCTCCAGGCTATTTTGATTGATTGGGCGCACGTTCTGGCGGCCACGATATGGATCGGAGGCCTGTTCTATCTCGTCATTGCTTTTTGGCAGTCGCGGCAATTAAAAGCAGAGATTAAAAGCTGGCTTAGCTTAAGTTTAATTCTCAATTTTTCGGCGCTGGCCGCTATTTGTGTCGGTATTTTGACGGCTAGCGGTGTTTACCTTGCTTGGCGGCATATTGGCAGCTGGACCTTGTTGGTTGGCACGGCATACGGTTTAGCACTCGTTTACAAAATCTTGTTGTCGTTAGTGGTTGGGCTTTTGGCTTGGATCAACTTGATGTTCCTCAAACCCCGCCTAAGTCGACTGTATGATGACGCCTTATTTGAGGAAAGCGCCAAGCTCATTAACCGATTTAACAATGTGATTCGCTTCGAGCTACTGATTGCGGTTGCCATTATTGTACTGGCCGGGTTTATTACTGATTTACAGCGCGGAGCAGATGCTCCATTGCTGTCTGATGCACCGGGTCAAACGACGATAACGGCCGTTATTGATGAGCTCGATTACACGCTTGAAATTAAGCCTGCCCTTATTGGTGAAAACGAATTTGAAATTGAAATTTTGGAGCCAAATGGTGAGCCGATTCCAGAAGATGCCGAAGTTGGGGTGCGCTATACCTTTTTAGGCCAATCTGTGGGCGCAGCAGATACGATGGCAGAGCGTGTGGGAGACGGCCGTTATGTTGTTAATGGCAGTTACATTAGCCTGATTGGCAATTGGCAAGTAGAAATATCTGTGCGTCGACCAGGCGTTTACGATTCGTTTGCCCCATTCCGACTCGAAGCCGGTATCGGCGGCAATATTCGTCCTCTTGATGAAGGGTTAAACCCACTAGAAGATTTTGCTAAGCTCATGACCTTATTGGGTTCAGGAGGATCAGGTCTTGCCATGATCCTTTTCGCCATTTTATGGGGATACATCGCGACTCGAGCGTCAAGAGCTGAATGGCAACTGATTCCAATGTTGGCTGTGAGCCTGATTGCGTTTTGGTTTGGAACAACGCACATTATTAACTTTTTTGATGTTGAATACACACCCGCTAAGTTTGCCACAAACCCTATTCTGCCTGACGCAGCATCGATCGCAATTGGCCAAGAGCTTTACACCGAAAACTGCGTGCCCTGCCATGGTGTCGAGGGGCGTGCCGATGGCCCTGCCGCCATTAACCTCAACCCGCCACCCGTAGATTTTACAGACGGGCATACCGCCACACACACAGACGGTGATCTCTTCTTTTGGATACTGCAAGGGAAAGAAGATACCGCAATGCCCGCCTTTGAAGATCGAATTTCTAGGGAAGAAGCGTGGCATCTCGTTAACTATATTCGACGCCTTAGCAGCTTAGGAGCGTCTTCCAATTCGTTTGGCGATAGCTAAGTAGAGCTAAATATATTTTGATAGATTTGATCAATTTCAGTGTTGAAGCAAGTTGATAACGCCAAATCTTGTAATTGCATAGACTAAGAAAGAGATGGCTTGAGTTCGGCAACAGATTAATAGAGCAGGAATAGAGCTAAGGGACAATTGTGAGATGAGTTATCATATCGCCTCTTATGATTACGGTTATAAAAGCTATACGATTCGTCATGAACATCCGATTTCCTATTAATCTAAAATCTCCACGTTATATTGGAAGTCTATTTAGCTCGAACCAAGCTTCAATAATCGAGTTGATATTGGCTCCTCGCCTTATCTGGAATGCAATATCGATTCAACCTGCGTCTTCCCTGGTGAAATGAGTATTGTGCTATCGTTAAAAGCATCAACCCCCTCTACCGAAGCAATTGATTGGAATGCTCAATATAAAGAGCATATTGGGCGTGTGTTTAACTTTTTTCGTTACCGTACAGGCAATGATCAGGTGGCACAAGATTTGACTGCAACTGTGTTTGAGAAAGCATGGAAGCGGAGAAACCAGTTTCGTGGTGATGAGCAGGTATTTGTGGGCTGGCTTTATGCGATTGCCCGTAATGTTGCCAATGACTATTTTCGGAAGCAACCATTACTTGTGGCTATTGAATCTGTCAGCGAAGTCGCGGCGGCCGAAAACGTTTCAGACACTGTCGCCCAGCAAATTGAATTTGGTCGACTTGTTCACTTTATCCAGCGGCTGCCTGAACGAGAGCGTGAAATTATTACCCTAAAGTACGGTGCCGATCTGACTAATCGACAAATTGCACAACAGCTCAGTTTGAGCGAGTCAAATGTGGGTTCGATTTTACATCGCACTATTCGAAAACTGCGTGCCCAGATGGAGCAAGCCCCATGAGTGACGATAATTTTTTAAAAAAGCACCGCAAACGGCCTGACCCAGAATTCGTCGAGACGCTTTTCCAAGATATCAATCAGCCAAGACGAAATAAGCTGACCCACTTTTTAAGAAACAGCCCAAGGTGGCGATTGGCACTTGTTGGCGTATCTATTATCGTGATTCTTTTTGCCTTAAGTTTTATTTTTTCACCGTCCGTTCGTGCGGCCTGCACCAAGCTTTTTTCACTGAATGGTATTGAATTCGGCGCGGATGAAGCCTTAGGCGGTCTAAGTGTGGTGAGTGACTGGTCCGATGCAATCATCAAGCAGAAGGACGAAATAATCGTGTTTAAAACCGAAAGTGTGATGCCATCAAGCCTCCCGTCTTTGATTGGGAATAAGATTAAAATCACGTCTAAGGTGCTGCCTGAAATAAAAATTCCGCCATTTTTTAAGCGTTCCGAAGTTTCTAAATTGAAAACCCAACTAGATAAAAGCTTTGGAACCCCGAGGAAACGAAGTGTATAGACGCCGTTTTATTCAAAGCAGGAACTTCGTTTCAATTAGGCTGAGTAATTTGCCAATTGATTCATAGTTACCAACGTTATGCTTGGTAAAGAGCTTCTCCACGTTTTGGCTTCCCAACTGCTTTTACAGCATTAGAAGATAGATAGTTGAGCGCACTGAAAAGTGCGCTCTTTTCTTTTTTGCAGCTATTTGCCAACTCCACCGTATGAATAACCTAAATTGATTTGTGATACTTTGGTCAATTTTGCGTCTTATTCTATGTAACTATCAAACTAATAGATGGAAAAAGCTCGTTTATGCAGGAGTTGAGTGTAAAAAAACACAGTTGGCCTTCAAATATCAATCTTTTTATGGATTTATCCCCTGAAGAACTCGTTGAGTTGAATCAACAATTGACATTGGCTACTTGTAAAGCCGGTAAGATTTTCTATATGCCTAATGATTCTGGGGAGTTGCTTTATTTGCTCATGAAGGGGTTTGTAAAGCTATACCACATTTCTTCAAATGGTAAAAAAATAATTGTTTCTACCTGTGGCCCTGGATCATTTTTTGGTGAAATGTCATTGGTTGGTCAAGGCATACACTCCACATTTGCTGAGGCTGTTAATGAGTGTGTCTTTTGTGTCATGAGTCGGGTTGATGTAGAGCGTCTGATTCGTGAAAAGCCTAGTGTTGCTTTCCGTTTTGTTCAAGCTCTTGGCCATCGATTAAAAGATATCGAATCACGACTTGGAGAAATAGCTTTCAAGAGCATACCCTATCGACTCGCTTCATTATTAATTGAGCTGGATAAACAACAAGGCAGCAAAGGATTTGTGAAGGGATATACCCATGAAGATTTTAGTGAAATGCTTGGTACTAATCGCGAGACTGTATCCCAAATATTAAAAGATTTTAAAACTGATGGTTTGGTTGACACTGGTAGAAAACGGGTGAAAGTGCTCAATTACGCTAAGTTGAAGTCGATGGCAACCGAGTAAGTGGAGAACAAGAAGGTGTTTGAAATAAAACAGCTTTGTAAAAGTTTTTGTGCCCCTCAGAGTTAATCAAATTGATCACAATTTCTTTCAAATTTCTTTTTGTGATACATCCCCTGTTGTGAGAAAGGAGTAGAAAATGACAAGAAGACAAGTGGCTACTGCCACATCAGCCGTAAACCCTATCGTTATTGGCTCCATTGTCTTAGGAATTGCATTTTTGGGCTTATTGCTGTTTCTTAATGTGCGTGGGCCTGCACCAATTGAAGGTGTTGTTCAGTTTAGTCAGCGTGAGCGAGGTCATGATTCAGACTTAGTGTATCTATTTGAGGATTATGACCTCCCCCCGCCAGGGGGACTACACAATCCAACATGGCAAAACTGTGGTATTTATGATGATCCAATCTCATCTGAACACGTGCTTCACTCGTTAGAACACGGGGCTGTTTGGGTCACGTATCAACCTGATTTACCGCAAGAGCAAATTGAAGCGCTTGAAGATGCAGTCCGTAATGAATCATATGCTTTGCTTAGCCCTTACCCCAATTTAAAGAGTCCCGTTGTTTTAACGGCTTGGCAAGTTCAGTTGGAATTGGAGTCTGGCAACGATCGTCGAGTGGAACGTTTTCTAAACCGGTATCAAAATAGTGAATTTACCCCTGAGCGGGGGGCCACTTGCTTACGAGGAACGTCTGACCTTGCGGGCCAATGATCTCATTATTCAAAAAAAATCATTACTCACACTAATTCGTGGAGAATAAAATTGGCTAAAAATACTCAAAAAATCAGTAAAAAAGAACAACGGCGTTTAGATAAAGTTCGACAGCAGCGTATGAACATGATTCGGACATGGGTCATCCCTGGAATCATTGTAATTGGAATTATCGTCTTTGCTATTGCCCGACGTTCAGGGCTTGAAGAGGTTGAGGGTGTTACGAGAACAGCAGCTGCTCCATCTAATCAGCATGATGCCTCTATCAGATACCCATTTGAAGAATACCCACTGCCGCCAATGGGGGGAGCACATCAGCCTAACTGGCAAAATTGCGGCGTTTATACTTCACCTGTTGCCCCTGGATTTGCTATTCATTCTATGGAACATGGCGCTGTATGGATTACCTATCACCCCGATTTGGCGGCTGATCAGATAGCTGTGCTGGAGGATACGGTAAGAGGGGACAATTATTTACTGCTTAGCCCGTACCCTGGACAATCAAGCTCCATTGTCATGACTGTTTGGGACCGTCAACTAGAGTTAACCTCTGCCACTGATGAAAGGGTAGAGCAGTTTATTAGGGCTTATCGTCGACAACGTGGTCCTGAACGAGCAGCCACATGCATCAACGGTGTAAACATTCCAACCGGATAATTTCGGGGTTTCACTTAATAACACAATTTATTACGAACTCTAGGCAAAAGCAGGAGGGTCATTTAGATCATGTGCTAGGTGAGAAATAAGAAAGTCATTTTATCTTGTTTCCTCACCCGCTAAAGAATTGATTAATTGTTGGAAGGAGTTAACGGCCGTTTCCAGCCGACTGCCATACCAAGAAAACATCTCACCATCTACCAAATAAACGGCCGTTTCTGGAAATGCATCAGCAAATACCTGTTTATGCTTCTCACGAAAAGGAAACGGCTCGGAAGAAAGCAAGATAGCATCCAGTTGTGCGGTGTGGATGTCGTCGAAGGTGAGTTCAGGATAACGGCCGTTGTCCATATCTGCGAATGCGTTGGCAAACCCACATTGCGATAGCATCTCGTGGATAAAGGTATGCCGTCCCACGGCCATCACTGGCTTTTGCCAAATGAAGTAACCAACGCGCAAGGGGCGCGGAACAGGCTTTAAGGCAACAAAAGCCGCTTGAATACGCTCGGCCATCAGGTTGGCCTTTTCTGCTTTCCCCACCAGAGTGCCTACCTGCCGTATCATGGCACAGGCATCCGCTAGCGTAAAAATGTCGCTCAGCCACACTGGATACGTTTTGGCCAGTTGCAAAATACCCTCGCGGTAATTTTCCTCTTTATTGCCAATAATCAGGTCAGGTTGCAATCTGTCGATGACATCAAAACGAAACTTTTTGGTGCCACCAACGCTTTGCTTATCGGCTACTTGCTCGGCTGGATGGACACAAAATTTGGTCACACCGACAATCTTGTCATCTAGTCCTAGGTCAAACAGCAGTTCCGTTTGTGAAGGAACCAGTGAAATAATGCGAGTGGGACGCTGAGGTACAGTGACCTCGCGGCCCATTTGATCCGTTACAGATATCATTTCTCTTTGTACCATATCTTGACGCCCTCAAGGATAATAAGATAAACAAGGAAAAAGTCTAGTATATCCTATCCTTCTTTCCAATCTCGTTCGCTTCACTTAAGATATTTACTTCTTCAATTTTTGACAATCAGTTTTGAGCATACAGGGTGCCATTTGACAGATAAAATCCACATTAATCTTTTAATTCTGTATAAAAATTTAGACAAAACATAAACAAATGTGCTAATATTGCCGACAGTTCAATCCAATTGCTTTAGGTAAATGGACGAGCCGAGTTTGACAAATTATTATAGCTAATATTTCTGCTTGTCCTTGTAATGTTTGTTAGGTTTAGCATTTGGACCTCAAAAAGTTGTTAGTGCAGGATTATCCATGACAGAATCTCAACATACCCCCACATTTAATATGAAAGTTGTCGTACGTGAGACGGGTTTAAAACCGGACACGCTTAGAGCTTGGGAACGACGATACGGTATTCCAAGCCCAGAACGAACTGCTGGCGGGCATCGACTTTATACTCAACATCAAATTGATCTTTTAAAATGGCTGATTGAACGGCAAGATGAAGGCATGACCATTAGCCACGCTGTTGAACTGTGGCATTCTTTGGTTGAGCAAGGTCAAGACCCATTTGAACGCTCTGGAATTGAACCGCCACAGCCAATTGAAAATCACTCATATAATGGGGATGTCATTGTCAATTTGAGACAGGCTTGGTTGGAAAATTGCCTTAAATTTGACGAGTATCAAGCTCAACAAGTTTTGAGCCAAGCTTTTGCCCAGTTTCCTCTAGAAACTGTCTGTATTGAACTCCTTCAGAAAAGTTTAAGCCGAGTTGGGCAAATGTGGTATGAAGGAGATGTCACCATTCAGCAGGAGCATTTTGTTTCGGCATTAGCTGTAAGGCAGGTTGAAGCACTGCTTTCAGCAGCACCCCGACCGACACAAGACCTCAATCTTATTGTGGCTTGTTCACCTCATGAGCTCCATACGTTTAGTCCACTCTTGTTAACATTGATGTTTCGTCGCAAAGGGTGGCACGTCGTCTATTTGGGTGCTAATGTTCCAGAAATTAAGCTTGAATCTGCAATTCAGACGGTGACCCCTCACCTGGTTGTTATGTCTGCGCAAACGTTGTATACGGCAAGCACACTTGTGCCGATTGCCAATATGCTGTACGACATGAATGTGCCGATGGCCTATGGTGGCGGTGTTTTTTGTTATCTGGAAAAAACAAAAAAGCATATCCCTGGTCACTATTTAGGCGATCAGCTTGAATTCGTACCTGACTTTGTCCAGCAATTGTTGAAAAAGAAACGGCCTGTTGATCCCGTCCCTACGATACCTGAGCTGTGTAAAACGGCCGCTTCTCTATTTAAGAGAAAGCGAGCCGCTATTGAAGCGCATGTTTACGATAAGACCCCCAACGTTGAGGCCATTTCAGCCGGCAATATTCAAAATGCCAATAACGAGCTCGGTAATAGTATTGTGGCAGCATTAGAGCTAGGAGATATGGGTTTACTAACGGCCAATATCAATTGGGTGCAAGGTCTATTAATCAATTATCACTATCGTATGCCTGAAACAGTGCTTGATCGATATATTCAAGTCTATCAGGAAGGGGTGGAGGCGCATTTGGATGCGTCTGGACAAATCATTAAAGATTGGTTCGTGCGTGTGCGCAACAGCAATCATATTACGAATCAAATGAGAATGGCCTCTCAAAGCTAAGAAAAAAGTAAAAGATTTTCAGTAACATATAACCTTTTCTCATCTTAAGTAAATCACAAAAACTTTAGCGAAGCTGTTTTATTTAATAGGACTTTTAGTTCTCCATTTAAGTGAAACGAAGTTCGTGCTTTGAATAATACGATGACCAAAAGCTTCGTTTCCCCGAGGTTCCGAAGCTTTTGTCCAACAAGGCTTTCAATTTTGAAATCTCGGACCACTTAAAAATAAACAAGAGTTAGCTGTCTTTAATTCCGAAAAATTATATTAAGATTCCACAAAACACAAGGAAAAACATGAAAACTATACGCTGGGGTTTGTTATCTACAGCCAATATCAATCGTCGCGTCATTCCCGCGATTCGCCAATCTGCAAGGGGGGAACTGGTTGCCGTGGCGAGTCGTTCTGAAGATTCGGCCGTTACTTACGCCAAAGAGTGGGATATCCCACAAACCTTTGCTAGCTATGATGCCATGCTTCAATCAGATGCAGTCGATGCCGTTTATATTGGTCTGCCGAACCATCTACATGCCGATTGGGCCATCGAAGCGATGCGGCATAGTAAGCATGTTTTATGTGAAAAACCGTTTGCCCTCACCGTTGAAGATGTTGATCGAATGACGGCTGTGGCTAAAGAGACCGGCATGGTGCTCGCAGAAGCGTTTATGTATCGGCACCATCCCCAAACAAAACTGATTGGAGAGTGGGTGCACAACGGCCGTTTAGGGGAGATTCAGCGCATGGAGGCTAACTTCTCATTTGCGCTAACATTCCGCAACAATATTCGTTTAGAACCCAAATATGGGGGCGGTAGCTTATGGGATGTTGGGGTATACCCAGTAAGCTTGGCTCAATACGTGATGGGAGAAATCCCATCTTCGGTGTTTGGTCATGCTGTTCTTGGAGAGACTGGAGTAGATGAGCAGTTTGTTGGCCAGATGCATTATTCTAGTGGGCGGGTAGCTCAATTTTCTAGCTCTTTCCAACTGCCCTATCATACGGAAGCGCAAATATTTGGAACAAACGGCCGTTTAGTTATAACACGGCCGTTTACCAATATC
This sequence comes from Chloroflexota bacterium, assembly GCA_039029915.1. Taxonomy (GTDB): domain Bacteria; phylum Chloroflexota; class Anaerolineae; order Promineifilales; family Promineifilaceae; genus QQUD01. Next base: position 39,847 of record JBCCFD010000004.1, on the reverse strand, counting down.
TATCCACCAGAAAGCACGGTGACTTTTTATCCAGCCGATGGAAAACCACAATCTCTAGCGGTTCCTGAAGAGTATCTGTATCTTGGAGAGGTTCGGGACATGCACGATGCAATTTTGGACGGAAAATCAAATTACCTGACGTGGGAAGAAACCCGAAATCACATCAGGACTGTGCTTAAATTGTATGAATCTGCGGAGCGGGGAACGGCCGTGACGATGGATTAATATAAAGACCCTAAAGGTTCTATACGTCCAATAAAGCTTGGAGATAATAAAACCCTTAGGGTTCAATGATTTATACTAACTCAACTAGTAAATCTTCCAGATCTTCTTTTGAAAAGTAGAAGCTTTCTTGGCAATATTGGCAATCAACCTCAGCCTCCCCAACAGTTTCTATAAGGTTTTCCACTTCACCACGCCCCAATGCTAGGATAGCCTTTTCGGTTCGCTCACGACTACAGTCGCAATGGAAGAGTAAATCCCGCTTTTCTAACTCGATGCTTTCAACACCTTCAAAAACGAGTGCCAAAATCTCTTCAGGTGTCTTACCGCTTCTAAGCAATTCAGTCATGGGCGGAAGCTCTTCCAGCTTATTAGCCATTTGAGCCATAATATTTTGATCGTAGGGCGGTACTGCCTGTAGGAGTAACCCACCAGCAACCTCAACTTTCCCATCCTCGCCAATGTGGTAGCCAATGCTTACCAAGGAAGGGATCTGCTCGGATTGGGAGAGATAGAGCGTCAACTCAGCATCGATTGGACTACCTCCCATAGGCACAACACTTTCTGCTAGCTCTTTGAGCTTTATATCTTTTACCACGGTCAATAGACCGGCAGAGCCAAGTGTTACACCTGTGTTGTAGAGAGCTTCCGTCGCCATTTTTTTGATGTTTGGATTGGCGATGTAGCCACGTAAACGGCCGTAGGCATCCGCCTCAACCAAGACCCGTTTTGCTGGACCATTCCCCTCATATTTCACCGCTATCCGGTGTTGAATTTTCAGAAGCGCGCCTAATAGCGCTGTACCTGTCATAGTTTCAGCGATTAAGGCTGCTGCTGGAGGAGTTGCCCCTTGTTGGGTTACAACCTCATTGGCTAAGTCTGTCGTGATGCACGCTAATCCACGTACACCCGCTTTTTTGGCTAACTCACGCACTAAATAGTCTGCCATCATGTCACCTCAAAAAGAAAATCTGAGATTATTATGCGTATTGAGAACGCCGTTGACTATCTTCTCAAACATTAAAATCCCAGATCGATACTTTATTAAGTGTTCCGAAGTTTCTAAATTAAAAAACGTATTAGATAAAAGCTTCGGAACCTCGAGGAAACGAAGTTTATCGCCGCTGTTTTATTCAAAGCAGGAACTTCGTTTCACTTAAGGGATACGCATACTGAGCTTGTCGAAGTAAACGTATCCTCTTTTTCGTTAAATCGCTTGTAATTTCACCTGTTTTACACAGCCTGTTTATCTTATCGTTAATGTATTAATTATTCGTTTGAACATTATTCATCAATTTTGAAGGGTAACGAGATGGGGTTGCAGCGTCACAATTATTCACGATAATTTTCAAATTGTCCTTCTCGCTTTTGCATCTGTGAGAAAACAGATTCAAGCTGATTCTTACTGCCAATCAATTTATCTTGCGCAATTGATTCAGCTAGAAGTCCCTCTTCTGCATTTAAATAAGTGGCGTCATTGAGCACTCGCTTTGCCATTACGATAGTGCTGGGGCTTTTGCCTGCAATATCATGCGCTAAGGCCATTGCATCATCGAAGGGTGTTTTGGAAAGTTCGGTAGCGAAGCCGTATTTCAAGGCATCTTCACCTGAAAAGACACGATTTGTAAAGGTCAGCATTTTAATCACATCTTCCCGAACGGTGCGGCGGAATAGCTGAGTGCCTGCTAAGTCTGGAATTAAACCCCATTTCATTTCCATTATCGAAAGCTTGGTATTCGGAGCGACGATGCGAATGTCGGCACCCATCATAATTTGGAGACCGCCTCCATATGCGTAACCGTGGACGGCGGCTATGACCGGCACCTGCATCACGTGCCACTGCCATGCAATTTGTTGCCAATCGTTGGCAATGCCGTGTGTGCGCGGGGTTAAAGCTGCAACGCCATTGCTTGCAGAGGCAAAGGCCGCTTGGACATCAATGCCTGCACAAAAGGCGCGACCTTCTCCAGCCAATACAACCGCACGAATTTCAGGGTTTTCGTCAATCTCTTTGCCAACTTTGATAATGGCAGCAAGCTGTTCGTTATCGAGGGCATTCATTTTGTCGGGACGGTTAAATTTGACGACGCCAACATGATTATCAATGGTTAGAGTTACACGTTCTTGATTTTCGCTCATTGGGTTATTTTCCTTTAAATTGGGCGGGTCGTCGTTCGATAAAGGCACGAACGCCTTCTTGGACATCTTCAGTCTGCAATAGATGTCGCTGTAGCGGGTATAGCTGAGAAACGGCCGTTTCTACCCCTTCAAGTTCCATCATTCGTGAGGATTTTAAGACCGTTTGAACGGCTAAAGGGGCTTGAGCCGCCACTTTTTCGGCAAATTCAATAGCTTTGGCAAGCTGATCACCCGGTTTGGTAACCGCCTGCACAACACCATATCGATACGCTTCATCACCATTAAACTCATCCCCTGTTAGTAGATAGCGCATCGCATTTCCCCAACCCATGACTAAGGGCAAGCGAATTGTGCCCCCACCAGTCGGGAAAATGCCTCGCTTAACCTCCAGCATCGCAAAGCGGGTGTTGTCCGCAGCAATCCGAATATCACAGGCTAAAAGGAGTTCTAAACCGAGGGTGTAGCAATATCCTTGCACGGCAATGACCAGTGGCTTCTTCGTCCTTCGGCTAGCATCTAGGCCAAATGGGTCAAGCCCTTTGCCTTGAAGCTGATTGCGATCACCATTGGCCATGACGTCAACCCACTGAGGCAAATCTAAACCAGATGTAAAATGGTCACCGTGTCCGAAAATAACGGCACAGCGCATTTCTGAATCATCATCATATTCACGAAACGCTATTGAAAGATCAGAATACATCTGAGGCGTAAATGAGTTCAGTTTGGCAACGCGGTCAATGCCTATAAACATCAAATGGCCTTTCTTTTCAATGGTAATTTTCCCTTCAGCCATGTTTTTTTCTCCTTAGTTGGAAAATGAGATGGTCAATTGTAGGAAGGTTGAACGATTTTCTCAAGGGGGAACTTGCCGGAAAAATTTCAGATGGGGGTGGAAAGGTTGATTAGGTGCTTGAGTAATTGATGGCAGTGGATGTTTTTCTATTCTGCGCTGGAAATGTGTTGAGTAGACGGTAGGGTTTAGGGTGATGGAATCCCCAAAATATCGGTTACACAGTCACGTAGTTCATGGGGTAAGAAAGGCTTACTCATGTATCGATTGACTTCTTGTAAATGCCCGATGACGCGGTGAGCGGGGGCAGTTTGAGCCGTGAGCACCATGACGCTTGGATGGTGGCCGTTCTGCATTGCCTTGACTTGTTTGAGCACGTCCCAGCCATGAATATCAGGAAGAGAAATATCAAGCATGATGAGATCTGGTGAAAGCTTGTTGACCAGAGCGATCGCTTCATGACCATTTTTAGCATGGTGAAGGTCTATTGGAAGAGGTTCTAAAATTTTTTGGATGAGTTGGAATACCCCAAAATCATCTTCGACGCTTACAATGCAAGGGCGGGACGCCATAACTACCTCGTTTAGGAAACTGTATTGCACATTCTATAACAGTTGCTCTCCATAAAGCAAGAATCGATTGGGTTCATCTACCTACACCAACTTTCCCCAACTCTTTCATAACTTTTTCACAACTTTACATGAATATAGCAGCATAACGATAACAAACTATTGAGCGAGTCATTGAAATGTAGTTTTCAATGGACCGTATAAGGAGACAACAAAACATGCATCGTAGAGGTCGATTTTTTCGATTTTTATTAGCTGGTTTACTAATTTTTACGCTATTTGGCGCAATGCGCGGCGGGGCTTACCGTTCAGGCTACGCTCGTGGCTTTTATGAAGGTCAGACGGTAACGCAACAACAAGCAGAGCCTACTCTCCCTGAAGGCGGGGCAGAAACGGCCGTTCCTGCTAATGAATCCTTTCGCCGCGGCCCTGTGTATGGTCCCGGTTACGGCGGCGGACACCATCATTTTGGATTTTTCGGGTTTATTGGTGGCCTATTCCAATTCTTCTTCACCCTCCTGTTTTTTGGATTCATCTTTAAAATGATGGGATTCCTATTTTGGAGACGGTACGCCTTTAACAATGGGTGGAAAGGTCCTCGTGGTCCATATGGGCGGCATTCTTGGTCACATCGTGGTCAGCGCCGCTGGCAACGTGAGGACAGCGGTGGCTACGAAAAAAGCCCTGAGGATGTTGATCCCGACGTCCGCACCCTATAAACAATTGCCTCCAAAGAGCTAGGACAGAAATGTTCTGGCTCTTTTTGGGTGGGTTGGGTTGAATCCTTCGACAGGCTCAGGCACCTATGCAGAGACGTGAGCCCTTCGACAGGCTTAAATACCGAGAGATGGGGAAATATACATCAGCGATTTCCCCACCCATTCGTTCCTGCTCCTCGTCAAAAAAGTTGAAAAGTGATAAGACTACAGCAATGAATGAACTAATTCTTGTGGTTGATGATGAACCGAAAATTGTAAAGATTGCGCGAGATTATCTTGAAAAAAGCGGTTATCAAGTGATGTCAGCATCAGATGGCGTTACTGCTTTAGCGATAGCGCGTCAGGAAAAGCCAGCTATGGTGGTGCTTGATCTCAATATGCCCGGCATGGACGGGTTAGACGTTTGTCGACAGCTACGACGAGAATCGGATGTACCGATTATCATGTTAACAGCAAGGGTTGAAGAGACCGATCGACTCATTGGGTTAGAGCTAGGGGCCGATGATTACATTACGAAACCATTCTCACCTCGCGAGCTGGTAGCTCGGATTCGAGCTGTTCTGCGGCGCGTCAAAGGTGGTATTCATCAACCGGGCATTGTTCGTGCCGGGGATTTAGAGATTGATTTGCAAGGCTACCGCGTTGTGCGATCCGATGAAGCAATTCAACTGTCCCGACTTGAATTTAATTTACTGACCATTTTGGCTCAGCACCCGGGACAGACGTTTAGTCGGGCCCAGCTTTTGAGCCAGCTTCACGGTGTCGCCTATGATGGGTATGATCGGAGTATTGATGCCCATATTAAGAATTTACGTAAAAAGCTTGAGGTAGATCCCAGTGACCCTCGCTACATTGAGACGGTTTTTGGGATAGGATACCGGTTTTCAGATACGCTATGAGCGATGAAGAGTTAGCAGCATCCACTGAGAAGCAGCATGAGCATCCTTGGGAGTATTCAGGATGGGAAGGCAAACGCTGGGATAGGCATAGACGGTTTCGTCGTCGCTGGTCGAAGCCTTCTCCAATTCTGTTTTTGCGTTTCTTGATGTTTTTTGGCTTTATGGCCGTGCTTGTGCTTGGCGGCATGGCGGCCGTGGCTTTTTTGCTAACTCGACTGTTGAACGGGCCTGGACATACGGCCGTATTGGTTTGGGTGGCAGGCTGCAGCATGTCGCTGGCTTTTCCACTGTTGGCAATGCGGCTAGGCATGGGCGCTTTTCGGCGAATTGCGCGGCCATTAGGCAACGTCATGACGGCTGCTGATGCGGTTGCTGAAGGGGATTTTACCGTTCGAGTGCCAGAGCAATCGGGGGGTGAATTTAAGAAGCTGGCTCAATCATTTAATCGGATGGCAGAGCAGCTTGAGCTATCGGATGAACAAAGGCGTAACCTCACGGCGGATGTGGCCCATGAGTTACGCAATCCCCTGCACATTATTCAAGGCAATTTGGAAGGCATCTTAGATGGGGTGTATGAACCAACTGCTGAACATATTCAAGATACGCTTGAAGAAACACAGCTATTAGCCAGACTTGTTGAAGATTTACGCACGCTTTCGCTCGCTGAATCAGGACATTTACCATTGTTTAAAGCAGATTTAGATGTGAATGCTCTACTAGCTGATTTAGAGACAAGTTTTGCGGGGCAGGCAGAAAGTTTGGGCATTACGCTCACATTCAAGGGGACGAAGCGGCCGTTCCTGATCCATGGAGATGCAGACCGACTCAATCAGGCGTTAAGCAACATCATGATCAACGCTATTCGCCATACGCCGGGCGGCGGCAGCATTGAGGTAATTGCCTCAGCAGGTGAGACACACGTCCAAATTGCCGTGAAAGACACGGGGGAAGGTATTTCAGAAGAAGCGTTGCCATTTTTGTTTGACCGGTTTTGGAAGGGTGATAAATCCCGAACTGGGGCAGGGACGGGATTAGGATTAGCCATTACCCGTCAACTGATTGTGGCCCATGATGGCAAAATCGATGTGAAGAGCACACTGGGTGAAGGGGCCACCTTTACGATTCAACTACCAATTGCTACCCCTCAAATTCCCTCGACTGATGAGTAGCCCATTAGCGGATGCTCACCCCCTCAACTTTTTCTTAGTGACAGTCAAATATATTTTAATAGAATCGAATCGATTTTTTGTCGTTCGAAGTAAATAATAAAGATGCTACGGGTAGAGATTGAGTCTTCCTATGCACTGGTGTCGATTTGAAGCATTTCCGGTTAGTAATCAACTTTCCATAGGCCACTGCGAGGGCTGGAAAACCCAGCCCCGCATCTTTCATAACATACTAGTTTATGCCGAAGGACAGTCAATTATATTTGGCTGTCCTTAAACGATTGACAGTAAAATATCTCGAATAATCCGGGCCGCAAAGAAAAGGATGATGGGGCTAAAGTCTAACCCCCCCGCTGAAGGCAAGATATTGCGAATGGGAGCTAGAAGCGGTTCGGTGATTTGATAAACAAACTGGACAATTGGACCCCAAGTTTGATCATAAGGGCTGACTCGCACCCATGAGAGGATAATTCGTGCAAATAAGAGGACAACAAAAGCTGTATAAAGCGTGTTGATGATTTGTGCAATCATGTGATATTAGTTCCTTTCTCCGAATATGGCTCGCCCAACCCGAACGTGGGTAGCGCCTTCTGCAATGGCGATGGGATAATCATCCGTCATCCCCATTGAGAGCTGCAACGGCCGTTTAAAATTCATCGTGTTTCTTAGCCAATCCGAACATTGTTTCGTTTTTGAAAAAACAGTTCGTATTTCTTCCTCGGGCGCACCCCAAGGGGCCATTGTCATTAGTCCCAAGAGGGTCAAATTAGGCGATTTTTCAATCGCTTGCACCACATTACGGAGTTCGGCTTGCTGCGTTGCATCTTCTAATAAATTAGTACAGTTTACTCCTGATTTACTCATTTCTCCTGAAGTATTGACTTCGATAAAAACGCTGAGCTGACGGCCGTTTTCCAATAATCGAGCTTGTAATCGGTTAACAATTTTGACGCGGTCGACGGCGTGGAAGATATCAGCATAATCGGCCACAATTTTGGCCTTGCGACTTTGGAGATTGCCAATGAAGTGCCACGTAATATCGCTGTCTTGGCCCAATTGTTTTTCAAGAAACGGCCGTTTTTCTTCTAGTTCATGCGTCCGATTCTCACCAAAGTGACGCAAACCTGCTTCATACGCCTCAATCAAGATGCTAGCAGGTTTTGTTTTTGTAACTGAAACTAGCGTAATCTCTTCAGGGTCTCGTCCTGCTGCTCGAGCAGATTGGGCGATTTTTGCTTTAACGGCCGTAGACTTTTCTTGAATTGCGTTCATTCGTCCTCTTCAGGCGGTCTTTGTTTGTAACAAGCCTTTTGAGTTCGCGGTTAGCGGGCTTGAATTTTGAGTTATCCAGTGTAGCTAATCTTGAAAATTATCCCTGTGGCCCAATCGGCAACGTATAAGCTTCCTTCCGGTCCAACAATCACATCAATTGGCGCGGCGAACCCCGTGGCAAAGTTTGTGGGCGGGCCACTGCTTAAGCGCATTACTTTTTGAGCACCCACAAAGGCGCTCCATAGCGTTACAAACTTATCATTAAAATAGTTGCTGGGGAATTGACTACCTGTGTAAGCCGTAATGCCCGTCGGTGAAGAGCTAGGCGCGAAGGTGTAGACGGGAGGGATAATGTTCACATCAGCTGGCGGTGCAAAACATACATCGCAATCGTACCAAGGGTATCCGTGCTCGCCACCAGGCACAACACGATGCACTTCCTCAGGGGGATCAAAATCAGGCGTATTGTCAGTCGCCCAAAGCTGGCCATTGGCATCCCAAGCAATATCGTATGGGTTCCGCAAACCGCGGGCATACGTTTCCACTGCACCGGTATCCGGATTAAAGCGTAAGATGGCTGCTTCAAGTGGATGTCGCTCATCCTGCTGACCAGATCCATCTAAAATTTCGCCGTGATCGGCTCGGGCACCAACGCCCACATAGCCAAAGCCATCTGCTCCGAATTCAATGCCGTTGGCGGAATGGAAAAATGTGTAACAACAGGGCAATCCGCCCACAACTTGGCCGCCGTTGGCGATTGAAATTTGGGCTTCTCCATTCACATTTTCATTTCTCAAGCGGCTGGAAACATAAAGCAGGCTTGTTCCAGGCCGAAAAGCAATGCCTGTGGGGGTGTTAAATCCACCCGCATAAAAGTTCGTATTGCCTGCCCCATCCATTGAGACAATGTTGCCCTGCTGAATAGCAATATAAAGCAGGCCGTCTGGCCCAAAGGTGATGCTCGTGGGATTGCCATCAACACGACCGACGTAGTTCACTGTAAATCCAGCCGGTACATTGATACGGTTTTCCCAACCTACCCGATCATCATTGCCGGGGTAGTTGTTGTCCGTGGGTGCGGGCACGCTGCCATCGCCCGTTGTGGGTGGTGGAGCTGGAGCCGGAATGGTTGCCTCAGCGGTCGGTTGGACAGCTTCAGCCGTAGCCGTTGGTGGCTCTTCGGTGGGACTCTCGGTTGGTTCTTCGACGGGGATTTCCGTTGATTCCTCGATGGGTTCAGCTGTAGGTGAGTCTTCGGAAACGGCCGTATTGGTCACCGTGGGTTCTAGCGTGGCTGTGGGTTCACTGGTCGCTGTTGCCGGTTCTGGTGCGGCTGTTGAAGTTGCGGGCAGGGTTGCTGTTGGTGGTACGGTAGCTTCTGAATCGATGTTAAGGGAAACTGCCGTTGGTGCCACAGTTGGCAGAGCAGCTTCGCTTTCACCACAACCGGATATGATACCTAATGCAAAGAGTAAAAATAGATAAAAAGTTCGTCTCATGAAAGTTAAATACATAGATCAGATTATACAGCGTTTGCCCACCTTGAAACATATCTTCATATAGACCGCCAAGTACTGCTTACCTTGGTCATAACCCGAACAGACTAATGCAATTGCAGCCTGAATTCTGTATGCTGTACGCAGTCTTGGTAAGGGGACAATTTGAGAAACCCTCCCCCAAAACTGGCACGAGAGAAACGCGACTGGAACACCCTGCCGGGATTAGGGCAGCGCACCTCTTCTCAAATTGCCGCGTTGCCCGTAAACGAAGAGAACGACCTGATTTTTCAGGTCGTTCTTTTTTTTGTTTTCCTGAAAATAGAGCGCATTTATGCATTAGAAATTGGCATTTCTGTAGGTTCGTAATACGGCCGTGTCGAAAAAATGGCGTAAGTAACGTTGTAAGAAATATATGATTAAATAGTGACGTTAAGGTATAGGAGAGCAAAGGTCAGGACTTTTCGTTAGGCAATTTAGGAAAAAAGCAAATCAATTTGCAAACTCAGCCCGCACCGCACCCAATAAAGATTACCTCTTAATCTGTCATATTGGATACAGTCGCCCTAAATGCCACAAGATTTTTTGCTTAAAAAACTGAAGATAAGAAGCCTTACAGGAACTCGCTAGAGGAGATCGTTGCATGGAGCATCTTAGCCGCAATCCACACACACTTGTTACCAGTGATGTCGAAAACAACAATAGCGCATATTTTTTCCTCAAAAGATGTATGGATATCACAATCGTTTTGTTCTCCCTGCTTCTAATTGCCCCACTTCTATTACTAATCGCTATACTTGTTAAATTTGATTCTCCAGGCCCAGTTATTTTCGTTCAAAAGAGAGTTGGGTCACGACGTGTTTTTGATGGTGAAAAATGGGTGTTCGAACCATATCAATTCAACATGTATAAATTTCGCTCAATGAAACTGGGCGTTTCATCAAAAATCCACCGAGAATTTATGAAAGCGTATATCCACGGGGATGAAGAAAAACTGGACCAAATTCGCTCTGAGCGTCAAAAAGAAAAAGCGCAATATAAAATTGTAAACGATCCCCGGGTTACAAAATTAGGTCTGTTTTTGAGAAAATCAAGCTTAGATGAGCTACCTCAATTGCTTAATGTTTTAAAAGGTGAAATGAGTTTGGTCGGACCTCGTCCAGCTATTCCATACGAAGTTGAGCTTTATAAACCTTGGCACCATCAACGCTTGGAAACAATGCAGGGCATTACAGGCCTTTGGCAGGTAAAAGGTCGCAGTCAAACAACATTTGATGATATGGTGAGCTTAGACATTGAGTACATTCACTCTCGCTCAATTCGCCAAGATATCTCACTATTGTTATCCACAATTCCTGCCTCACTCTATGGGAAAGGGGCACGTTGAGCCAATATTGAAGTTTTAATAAAAGTGAAAAATGGCCCATGACCCCGTCATGGGCTTATTCGTGTAAAATCAAAGCAATGTCAGGAACTTGGTTTGGTGAGCAGATGTGGGGGTATCCGAACTGTTTTTTTCTGTTTACCAAGTTTGTAAGGAATAGCTGGCATGATGATTCTAGTTCAAAACTGAATCATATTTTGATGACGACAATGCCCCGACCTAATGAACAACATCCCCAAGCATTGTAACGACAAAATAGTGAATAGAAGTCAAAAAGTACCCTTTATTTCATAGCTTAGCCAGAAGCAGCTATCGAGATTAATCAATCTGACTTCGTATTTTTTAAAAGACGTACATAAACATTTATTGATTGAAAGCGCATATCATTCTCGAAATTGTATTGAGAACGATATCTCACGGATAGTGTTGATAGCGTTGATAACGCTGAATTGTGAAATAGAATTAGGTGAATCACAAAAATTCTTGTGAAAAATAGTCAAAAATTTGCGATTTTCCTAGAAATTGACAGAGAGTCAAACTCAAATTTGTAGTCATCTTTCTGTTAATTACATAAGACGATCAGCCTTGTAAGGTTCGTTGCAACTTTTTCACGATTACTTATGTGAATGGAAAAGATAAGATGCTTATCGATTTTCACATAAACAACTATCCGAATTAATGCATATACGCTCAAATAAATTTAGTGGGAGATAAAATTTTATGGAGCTAAGAACATATTTAAACATTATTCTGCGGCGGAAATGGATCATTATCATCATTGCAATTGTGGTGACCATTGCCGCAACAATTATTAGCCTCCTTTCTACGCCGAAATATATTTCAACGGCAACAGTTCGAGTGGCAACTATCGGCGGTCAAGGTGACCTCACCGATTCAAGTAAAGTCGACATCAACTATTCACAGTTGATTATGCAGACTTATGCTTCAATTCTCACGACGGGTACAGTCCGGAGTGAAATCAAAGAAGAATTGGGCCTAGAGCGTTTTCCGCAACTTGATGCGGACTTGGTGCCAAACACTGAGCTGATGAAAATTCGCGCAGAGGCAACAGATCCTGTTGTGGCAAGAGATATTGCTAACTTGGGTGCTCAAAAGCTGATTGAGCAAAGTCAAGCGCTCTATTCCGGAAGCGGCGTTTCAAGCCTTGAGCTATTGGAAGAAGAGATTGCCCGTGTTGAGCTAGAGCTTGAGGATGCCCGAACAAACTATGATCAGCTGATTCAAAACTCACCTGATGACGCAATTAGCATTAATGCAGCGAGTGAATTGATTGCACTTAAAGAACGCACTCAATTAAGCTTGTTCCAACAGTTTGAAACGGTTCGTACTGAGAAGGCGCTGTTGAGCAATCAGATTTCTATTATTGAAGAGGCGTTTGCTTCATCAAATCAATCATCTCCTCGTCATGAATTAAATATTGGTTTGGGTATTATTATGGGCTTGGTTCTGGGAACGGCCGTTGCGTTACTCACAGAAAATCTTGACAACACGCTCCACACCGTCCACCAAATCGAAACAATTACTGAATCACCAACCGTTGGTCGTATTCCAAAGTCAGACGAAAAATTGAAAATTATCAAACTAGACAATGAATTCCAGTCCGAGCTTGAGGCATTTAGGCGTTTGCGAACCAATATCCTCGCTACCGATATTCGAATGACCAACCAAGCGATTTTGATCACCAGTGCTGAACATGGCGACGGTAAATCAACTATATTAGCGAACTTAGCCGTTGTTTTGGCACAGTCAGGGCGTCGCGTTTTGGTTGTAGACTGTGACTTGCGCCGCCCCTCACAGCATGATTTCTTTGGAGCATCTGACAAACGAGGTTTAACAAACGTTCTGCTTGGTGAGATGGTGTATGATGATGTCGTTCAGACGACAGATTATCCTCGTCTCGATATCGTCACAAGCGGTTCTTTGCCACCGAACCCGACTGAATTGCTTGGGTCTCCACAAATGGCAGAATTCCTCGATTCGATTAAAGATGAATATGATATGGTGCTGTTGGATACACCAGCGCTCTTCTCCGTCATTGATGCGGCCGTTTTAGTGCCGTTGGTAGAGAGTGTGGTGCTAGTCGTTGCTAAGGCACAATCGCGACGAGATGCTTTAGCCGCCGTTCGTCAACAGCTGCGCAATGTACAGGCTAAAGAAATTAGCGTGGTGATCAATCGCACTGAGAAATCGAAAACATTTGCTTACTAAGTTTAAGAAGGTATTTGTTAAATGCTTGTCGATTTTATGATGATTGGTGCTCAAAAGAGTGGCACAACGAACTTAGGTGCGCAGCTTGCGACGCATCCAGATATCTGTTTTTGTGATATTAAAGAACCTGCTTTCTTTAACGAAACAGTCAACTGGCAGGCTGGCATCGAAGAGTATCATCAACTTTATGCTCCAACTGAGGGCCAGCTGTGTGGTGAAGCATCAACGATGTATTCGTTTTTGCCGGAGCATCCCGGTACGCATGAGCGGTTATTTGAATACAATCCGGATTTGAAGTTGATTTACATTATGCGTCACCCTGTTAATCGGATTGTTTCGCATTACGCCCACAATTTTGTGCGAAGTATTGTCAAAGATGCACCCGATAATGCCGTTTTTGCTGATCCAACTTACATTAACCGCAGCCGCTATGGTGTACAAATACGGCCGTATCTCGAACTGTTTGGTCATGAAAATGTATTGCTTTTGATCTTTGAAGAGTATATCGCAGAACCTGACATGACGTTGCAACAAGTGTCAGATTTTCTTCAAATCGATGCGGCAAAATTCTCGTCAGTAGATGAGTCGGCCAAACATCAATCGACAGGTAGAACTTATCTGAAATATGAAGCTGTAAGGCAGTTTGCTTCATCAACACTATTTCAGTCCGCGCGGCGATTTATTCCAGATGCCGTTCGTCATCCAATTCGAAACCGTTTATCAAACCAAATTGAGGAAAAACCTGAGTTTTCCCCAGAGCTGAAGCGATTGATATGGCGTTTTGTTGAAGATGATGTCTATGAAATTGAGACGATTATTGATCGTAAACTGCCAATTTGGCGTGAAGGGTATATTCAATGAGCGTATCAGACAGTCTAATTTTTTCTAATAAAGTAGGAAAAGCAGAAAAGTCTAGTTTAGCTAAAGGCATCGAGCAACAAGTATGGACAAAATACGCCTTTTTGTTCTTGATTTTAGCCTCCTTTAGCGTTGATTTTTTTACACCTTACCTTGTTCGGATGCGAATTCTCCCTAATAGCGTTCGTTTTCTCGCTGATGCTGCCATTTTAGGGCTGTTTGTTCTTCTGCTGTTTCGTTCCATAGTATTTGATAAAATTCCACTCCCTCTTTTCCTGATTTTTGCAATATTAGCCGTTTGGGGACTTGTCGCCACGTATGAAGGTCAACCCTTACTGGCAACCCTGTGGGGGGCTTGGCGCTTGTTCAAATACCCAATTATTGGGATATTGACGTATCTTCAACCATTTTGGCCAGATAATTTTCACGAAACATTACGCATAGGTTGCTTAAGGCTTTTGCAAGTGAATATATCGCTGCAGATTTTCCAATACGCAAGCGGCGATATCCCTGGTGACCATCTCTCAGGCTTTTTTGGAAAACATGGCGTTTCTCCGCTGCTTTTCCTCATCATCTTCTGCTTGGCTGTCGCATTAGGTCGCTGGCTTGCAGAAAGTAAATGGGACATGCTGCTTTGGGTGCTGCCGCTGGGTGCGGTTGCAAGCGGCTTGGGCGAGATGAAGCTGTTTCCCTTTGTTGTTGTAGCGTTAAGCAGCGTAACCTTTGTTGTTCAGCTATTACGAGGGCGCCAGTATCAAAAACTATTTTTCTACGTGGTTTTTGTTGCCATAGTGACTGTCTCTTTTGGTATGTTCTATAACACAGTTGTGGCTGAAGCACGCGGCACGCTCAGAATTGAAGAGTATTTAAACGTTGAAACTTTAGATGAGTACTTGAACCGCAGCTATCGACGAGATAATGGAAATTACTACCTGGGGCGTGGCTTTGCTTTGCAGTTAGGCTGGGACACTATTCAACGGGATGGCACCACCTTTTTATTCGGCATGGGTGTCGGGACTCGAAGTGAAAGTACAACGCTCGGGGTCGCTGGTGCAGGTCTTGTTGAGAGCGTCTATGGTTTGAATTCCGGCACCTCACTTTTAGTGATGATGCAAGAGTTTGGTGTGGTTGGTCTCGTTTTATTTGAGATTATTATGCTGTGGAGCGTTTTTGTCCTGTGGCTTTCTGTTGAAAAGAATTCAAAATCACCGTACAACACGCTTAGATTCGCTATTATGTTGCTATCGCTCTTGTGGCCAATTTGGCTTTGGTACAGTCAAACCTGGACCTTTGGCGTGTTTATGACCTTATATTGGGGGACATTGGGCTACTTATTGGGTTTTGCAAAAAACAATGAACCCGTTCCTGAACCCGTTTCGGAGAGTTCAGCATAGAACTGTGCAAGTTCTTTGATGTAAAAAAAGCCCCTATTTTCACAAACGGTAAGACGTTGCCTGAAACTGAATCAGGCTAACTTTTACGTTTATCTTTTTGATGGGATTCATTTTGCTCCTCTACATTTAAGTGAAACGAAGTTCCTGTTTAGAATAAAACGACGGCAATAGCTTCGTTTCCTCGAGGTTCCGAAGCGTTTATCTAACAGGGTTTTCAATTTAGAAACTTCGGAACACTTAAGCAAGGTAAGCAGCCAAGCTCGTTATTGCTTACTACTTTGTTACCAAATGTTTCTATTGCTTCTTTTCTAGAAAAATTGATGATTTTTTGTGTAATGAAGTATTAACGCTTTCAAATGCCTGATTTGTATGAGCAAAAAAATTTAGATTTCTTAGGAATTTAATCGTGAAGAAAACTAAGCAGTTTATTTGGGTTTCCTTAATCGATCCCGTGACAACACTTGATGCCGCAACCTGGGTAGATACCAGCCGCGAAATTGAGAACTATGGCTGGTCATCCACTTTGATTGGATTTGGTGATTCAGATTCTGTGGTGCGTGTTCGTGGGGTTGATGCTGTTACCTTTTCGATTCCAGACATCTATTTTGTGCGCAAGTTGATTTATCATTTAAAAATCGTTCGTTTTATTTTGAAGCGGTGGTGGTCAACCGATGTGGTGATGTTTCATCAAATATCGGCGATGTGGCTGTTGCCGTTGAAATTGCTGGGCATTTTTGGAAAACGGCCGTTATTCATTATGGATACGCGTGATTTACCGGACATTGTGACTGGCAATACGAGAACGAAGATTCATCTGCAATTTTATTGGTTTGCACACTGGCTGGCGAACCTATTCGCCGATAAACAAATCGCCATCACGACTAAGATGGCTGAAATGGTTAAGATTCCCAACCAACAGCTTGTTGGTGTTTGGCCCTCAGGGGTGGATGTTGAGAAGTTCTCACACCTAAGGTCAAAGAGAAAATGGCCTCGGGAAAATGACCCCATTCATCTAATTTACATTGGGTCATTGATCCAAAAGCGGAACCCACAGGCGCTTTGTGAAGCGGTTATTCAGGCAAATGGGTGTGAAAATCGGTTTAAACTGTCGATGATCGGCTCCGGTGCTGAGGTGCCACATCTTAAAGAGATTGCCAAAAAATCAAATGGCGCGGTTGAAATTTTACCGCCTGTGGCGCATGATGACGTGCCCACCTTGCTAGCTCAAGCTCATGTTGGCGTTACCTCGTTGCCAAACGCAGATGATGTGAAGTATGAAGCGTCTAGCCCGGTGAAACTGTTTGAATATATGGCCATTGGTTTACCGATTTTAGCAACGACCAACTATTGTCATACCCATGTCGTGGGAAACGGCCGTTATGCTTTTTGGGTTGCCGAGCCAACTACTCAAGACATTGCCAAAAGTCTGCAGCAAATTTGGGAATGCCGAAACGAACTGCCAGCTTTGAGTCAGGATGCCTTTGCCGATGCCCCAAAGTGGACTTGGAATCGGGCCGCTGAGAAATTAGCAAACGCACTTGATAGTGCGACTGCTTTGTAACGAGAGTCAAAAAGAAGCCGTATGAAAGTATTAATGATCAACACCTTTAACTACATGCGTGGTGGGGCAGAGCGATGCTTTTTAGAGCTTATCAATTTGCTCGAAGAAAATGGGCATGAAGTCATTAAATTTTGTATGCACCATGAAAAAAACGAGCCTTCACCATATGAAGAACATTTTTTAAGCCACATCGATTTTCCAACGGAAATGAAAAACGGCGGGTTAGGTGGCAAGGTGCGCGTTTTTGAGCGCGTTTTATATTCCCGGGAAGCCAAACAAAAAATCGAGACTCTAATCCAAGAGACAAAACCGGATATTGCGCATCTTCACGGTATTGCGCATGAGATTTCACCATCGATCTTGCCCGCCATTAAAAAGTACAACATCCCCATTATTCAAACATTACATGATTACAAATTAATCTGCCCCAATACGAATTTTGTATCAAACAATAAAGTTTGCGAGCAGTGTAAAGGGCATCGTTACTTTAACGTTGTAAAAAACCGATGTAAACGGGGTTCATTGCCTGCCAGCTTGCTATCTGGAGTGGAGCTGTATTTTCATAAAATGACCCAAATTTATGAGCGTCATGTGGACACCTTCATTTCTCCAAGTGAGTTTTTAAAACATAAAGTGGAGTCGTTTGGCATTCAAAATCAGATTGTGAATATTCCAAACTTCATTAACATAGAGGGCTTTACGCCCTGTTTTGAGCCTGATGATTACTTTGTATTCTTCGGCCGTTTGGTTTCTACAAAAGGAATCCAAACATTGCTTGAGGCGATGCGTCAGGTTAAAAAATCCAAGCTGTTAGTGGCGGGGAGTGGGGAATTAGAAGAGCCGCTAAAGCAATATTGCCAAGAGCATCAGATTACCAATGTGGAATTTTTAGGGTATTTAAACACCGACAAAATTATCCCATTACTTCAAAAAGCTCGATTTGTCATGATGCCATCCGAATGGTATGAAAATTATTCTATGGCTGTTTTAGAATCATTTGCCTGTGGCACGCCCGTTTTAGGGGCCAAAATGGGCGGGATTCCTGAGCAGGTCATTGAGGGTCAAACCGGTTTGCTGTTTGAATCGGGTAATGCAGATGAGATGGCCACCAAGATTAACTATATGCTTGATCATCCACAAGAGGCCATTCAAATGTCTAAGAACGCCAGAAAATTTGTTGAACAAAATAATGATCCGGCTTCTCATTATGAACAGACAATCTCCCTTTATCATCAACTTGTTGACCCAATACGGATGTAGTGATTCGATATGCCTCCCAGTACCAAGCGCCTTCCAAAAGCAATCAACCCCAGCTACTTTTATGTGGCGTTGATTACCCTGTTTGGGGCTGGCCTTCGGCTGTTTCGCCTAGGGCAGTGGAGCCTTTGGGTTGATGAAGTATTCACAATTTACGCGGCCCAGAATTTTTGGCGCAATCTTTCAGAATGGCCATTTTTCGCACTGACGGAGTTTCCGACAACATCAATTGTGATGGGTTTCTTTTTGCGTAATGGCGTCAATGAATGGAATGCACGGCTGGGGCCAGCTCTCATTGGCGTTGTAACAATTCCACTTGTTTTTCTGGCCGTGCGTAAGATGTTTGACCAGCGAGTGGCATTATTAACTGCCGTTTTCCTCTCAGTCGCTCCGTGGCATATCCATTGGTCCCAAAACGCTCGCTTTTATATCTTAATGCTGTTATTTTTTACCCTAGCCCTTTTCTTTTTCTATTTCGGGCTTGAAGAAAATAAGATTGGTTATATCTTATTTTCCCTACATTTGTTTGGCCTTGCGGCAACCGAGCGCCTGTTAGCCGGTTATTTTCTGCCAATTATCTTTATCTACACTTTTTTGGTTTGGGTATTGCCGAATCAAAAGCCATCTGGACTTAACTTCAAAAATGTCGGCCTTTTGTTCGGTTTGGCATTTATCATTATTTTATTTTCAGGCTGGACCTTTATTTCAGAACCCGGCTTATGGCAAGATATTTACTTTATTGACAATCGAGTCAGCCCGCTAAACATTATTTTACAGCACGTTCGTGGTATTGATGTACACATCCTTATGGTGGGGTTTGTCGGTGGTGCGGTGCTGTTATTTCAGCAGCAATATTTCAGACCCGTCTTGTTTTTACTTATCAGCGCCTTAACACCTTTGCTATTAACGACCGGAGTCTCGGTTTTTCAATTTGCACACGGCCGTTACACATTTCTTTCCCTGATATTTTGGCTCGTTTTGGCGGCACTTGCGGTTTTCAAACTCGTTGAAGGAAATAAACAGCGGTCTCAAGCTGTGATGCTTGGCTCCATTGTAATCGCGCTATTCATCTTTGTACCCTTGCAAGAACTTTACGATTATTACACTGTGGAAAATGGGGGGCGCATTGAATGGAAATCAACATTTTTTTATTTGGACGAGCAAATCCAACCAGATGATATTCTTATTTCAAACGATCCTATTGTGGGTGAATTCTATATTAGCGAGACATTCGTTGATATGCACACCGTTGACTCTAGATTCATTGAATCTGCCATATGCGATTTAGAAAATCGAGCCTGGGTAGTTATGGGAGGTAAATCACGAATTCACTCCCAATTCGAGCGAATTATTCAAGAAGTTGGTACCGCCATTGAATTTAATGCACACAACATTCGTCTTTTTGTAGTGGAACCGGCAACTTTAAATGCTAATCTAAGTTGCCAAACTTGAGAAAATAAAGTTATGAAAGCACCTATTTTTGTTATTGGTTACATGCACTCTGGCACCACAATGTTGAAAGACATCATTGAGCGTCATCCATCGATCTATTCAATTCGTGGAGAGTCACGCTTTTTCCATTCTTTATCCATGCTGAAACGGCGCTACCCTGATCTCAATGATGCCCAAATTAGACGGCAATTTGTGACTTATTTGGCCAAATTAGCAAATTCTAATTACAGATCTGTGGAATATGGCGAAAATCAAAGCCTTGAAGCGTTTAATATAACAGCACATGAGGTTGATGAACTCGTTAAACAAACTGCCACCTTAACATCACATGCGATGTTCTTTAAATCGGCTTTTGATTTTTATACGGCAAAACATGGTAAAGAACGCTGGTTGGAAAAAACGCCAACACATCTCTTCCATGTTGAAAAAATTTTAAAAACAAATCCAGAAGCGCTGTTTATTGAGCTCGTTCGTGACCCACGAGATGTCTTGGGTTCAAAGAACTCCCGTGTTGAATCGGCCGATAAAATGAGTCGAAATGAGATTTCACAAAAGATAAAAAATTGGCGAGTGGGCTACGATCCAATTTGGGATTCGCTTGCTTGGAAATCGGCGATACGGTCTGGTGCTGAAACGGCCGTAAAACATTCAGGAAAAATCCTCCGCGTTCGTTATGAAGATTTAGTCCAGTCTCCAAAAGCAGAAGCACAAAAAATATTTACATTCTTAGGACTGGAATTTTCAGAAGAAATGCTACAAGTATCATGGCATAACACGGCTGATGAAACAAAGTGGCAACAAACAGGAATAACAGCAGATTCAATCGGCAAATGGCAAAAAAGACTTAATTTATCAGATGTTGCTGTATGCCAATTCATTACAAGGGCCGAAATGAATCAGCTAAGCTATCAAAAAATAAACATACCTTTAAAATCAACCCTAATGCTGCCTTCGATATTTTTAAAAAGCGGGTACGAATTTTTTGAAAGAATCTATCGTCGGTACAAGCTGGGCGGAACTGCCCAAGTTCGTACAGTAATCGAGAACTATATCATTCGTTTTCGTGGGATATCAAAAAGCAAACCATAAAGCATTTTTTATAAAGTAAGATTCATTGTAATCTAGCAATCTTAGTATGCTTTGGTGAGGGAAAATTTTTAGAAGGAAATATTGTGTAGTCTTTGCAAAAATATATAGTAGTAAAAAGGGAAAATCATCGCGATTTCTCCTGATTTTGCGATGATGCAAGGGACACATGTCTTTCAAAATTGCCAGCTAGTTTGTCGAAAATCTGAGTAGCTTGGAAATTAACCATAAAAATTTGTGAGGAGTCTTTGTACTATGCCAAATGTATTAGTTACGGGTGGGAAAGGGATGCTAGGCGCAGATTTGTGCCAACTCTTTGAGGCTCGAGGCCATACAGTTCATGTGACCGATGTGGATAATCTTGATATCAGAGACTATCAAAGCGTTCTTTCACTTGTTGAAAACATTAAGCCAGATTGGATTATGCATTTAGCCGCAATGACACATGTTGATCAGTGCGAGCAAAAACCCGATGAAGCCTATTTAACAAACGCCTTAGGGACGCAAAATGTTGCTTTAGCGGCTCAAAAAGTTGATGCCATGATGGTTTATGTTAGCACTGTCAGTGTTTTTGATGGGATAAAACCATTCCCTTACACTGAATTTGACACACCCAATCCACAAAGCGTTTACAGCAAATCCAAGCTTGAAGGGGAACGAATTGTAAGAGATCTCCTGGATAAATTTTACATCGTTAGAGCCGGTTGGATGTTTGGGGGCGGTCGTGAAGACAAGAAATTCGTAGCCAAAATCATTGAATTGGCCCAAGAAAGAGATAGCCTGAGCGTTGTCAATGATAAGTTTGGGTCCCCAACATTTACATACGATATCGCAGATGGCATCGAAAAGTTAGCCAATACAGGCTTGTACGGCACCTATCACCTTGTGAATAGCGGTGAACTTTGCAGCCGATACGAATTTGCAAAAACAATCATTCAGATCGCCGGTATTACAACATGTGAAATTCATCCAGTGAACTCAGCTCAATTTCCATTGCCAGCCCCTCGTCCACGAATGGAAGCTGCTCAGAATTATGCATTAGAGCTGCGCGGTTTGAACTGGCAGAGAAATTGGCATGATGCCCTGACGGAATATATTAAAACGGTTTTAAAATATGAATAATCAATCAAAAGGGCTCCAAAAAGAAGATATACGTCTTTCCTTTATTGGCATGAAAGGTTTACCACCTGATAGACCTGGTGCGGGGGGTGGTGAAAGAGAAACCGACGCTAAAACAAGGCGGCTTGCAGAACGCGGTTATGACGTAACAGTATATTGTCGGAATAATTACTACCCAGACCCCCCAACGGAATATGAAGGAGTGAAGCTTGTCTCGTTGCCAGCCTTTGGACGGCCCGGCATTGAAATGCTAACGCATACCTTGTTTTCAACGCTGCATGCATTGGTAAACCGTTCTGCGGACGTCATTAGCTATCACGGAATGGGAAATGCACTTTATGTGCCACTACTTAAGTTACTTGGCAAGCGCTCAGTTGTATATATGGATGGTGTTGATTGGGAACGGCCGAAATGGGGCAAGCTCGCTAGTCGGCTATTAAAACTAGGCGCGACATTTGCTTTTAAATGGGCAGACGAAGTTTACGTCGATAATGAAGCGTCCCAAAAAAGGTTCGGAGAAATCTTTGGCCGAACACCCCAAATGATTACCTTAGCTGCAGATTTATGGGAACCTCCTGGGACCGATTTGTTACCAGATTTAGGAATCGAGCCAGATAATTATATTCTTTTTGTAGGGATGCTTAAGCCTGATAAAGGAGTACATCTTCTAATCGAGGCTTATTCAAAATTAAAGACAGATATTCCCTTGGTAATTGTGGGCGATAATCCAGATCACCCAGAGTACGTTCAAAAGTTAAAGCGTTTAAGCGACGATCGAGTCAAATTCCTTGGGTTCCAGTATGGTATGGCAGCCCGCCAAATTTTTGCTAACTGCCTTATTTATGTTCAACCGTCAGTAATGGAAGGAAACTCTCCCGCTTTAATGAGCGCGATGGCTTGCGGTCGCTGTGTTGTTGTGAATGGCATTGAGCAAAACCGAGAAACGATTGGTGATTCTGGGATTGCCTTCTCAGCTGGCAACACAGATGATTTGTGTCATCAACTGGAAATGCTTTTGAATGACAAGCCCTTAATCAAGCAGTATGGTGAAAAAGCGTATCAACGGATTCATGATGTCTACAACTGGGAACGTGTTGTAGATGAGCTTGAACAGCTATACGCTGAAGTCCTTGATAATCGGAAAGAAGTCGCTTGAATTAGATTTGGGTAAAAAAGTTTACTTTCTCTGAGGTTCGGAAATTTATTTACCATCTTTATTTTAAAATCCTTTTTTCCGAACAAGTAGAATAAAAATTCTTTGCGTAAAAAGTATTGGAAACCTGGAGTTTCGTTTAAATGAAAGATAATGGACCAAAAGTTTCGATAGGCCTACCCGTTTACAATGGAGAAGGTTTTTTGGCAGAAGCAATTGAATCAGTTTTATCACAGACTTATCAAGATTTAGAGCTTGTGATTTCTGACAATGCTTCAACCGATAAGACAGAAGAGATCTGCCGCGCTTTTGCTGAAAAAGATGACAGAGTTCGTTATTTCCGTAGTGAGAAAAATTACGGTGCATCTTGGAACTACAATCAGACCTTTGAACTATCAAAAGGGGAATATTTTAGGTGGCATGCTGCGGATGATGTGCTTGAGCCATATCTGGTTGAGAAGAGTGTTGAAGTTTTAGACAAAAATCCTGAAGTTGTACTCGTTTTTAGTTGGGTACAAGATATCAACGAAGCTGGTGAGCCTGTTCAGTTGAAGAAATCTGGTGTCGGCTCTCGTTTGCCACTACCTCATCAGCGGTTTAAGGGATTGAGTACGGTAAAGCCAGCTTTCAATTGCGAAGAAGTGTTTGGCATGGCTCGGCGCGCTCTTTTGGCCAAAACAAAGTTGATTGCCCCTTACTCTGACTCAGATAGAACTTTATTGGCTGAACTAGGTTTGTATGGTCCATTTTATGAAATTGAGGAGCCGCTCTTTTTACATCGTCTGCATGATAAAGGCTCTGTTGTTGTAAACCCTGATAGACAATCGAGAACGGCTTGGTTTGATACCTCAAAAGCGGACAAGCTCGTTTTTCCAAGTTGGCGGCAATTAGGTGAACTGCTATCGGTCATTTGGCGGACGCCAATTGGTTGGCAGGAAAGATTATATTGTTATGGGCATATGCTCTATTGGATAAAGCGCCGCCGGGTTCATTTGCGCAAAGATTTAGTTTGGGCGATTAGGCGAATTGGCTAGGCCATGAACGATATCCAATTTAGCGTTGTCATCCCAACCTATAACCGTGGTCATTTGGCTGTGCGAGCCGTGGAAAGCGTTCTTGCCCAAACCGTCTTGCCGGCCGAAATTATTGTTGTTGATGATGGTTCTAAAGATAACACACGGGAACTAATCGCTGAATTTGGCGACAAGGTTCGATACATTCAGCAACAGAATCAAGGTTCAGCTGTCGCTCGAAATAATGGTATGCGACAAGCGAAGTGTAGCTGGATTGCGCTGCTTGACTCTGATGATGTTTGGTTACCGTCTCATTTAGCCACAATGGCTAATGCGATTAAGGAAACGGCCGGATCGGCGCGATATTATTTTGCCGACACGATACGGCCGATTGAGAAAGGGTCTGGGAGTCGCTGGGAGGGCGTTGGATTCTCCATAACAGGAGAATTTGAGCTGAATGATGTGGCTAGCGAATGGGTTTTATACCGACCTCAGCCTATGATGCTCCAATCAACGGTTTTTAACAAACAAGCGTACTTGGAAGCGGGCGGGTTTCTCCCAGCATTGCGATACCGTGATGATACGCACCTATTTTTGAAACTGGGATTAGATGGTCCAGTTTGTGCTGTTGGTAACGTTGGTACAAAAATGACCTCAGATGATGCACCTACCAATCGATTGACGCTAAGCTACGATGGGCAGTTAAAAGGGGCCCAAATGCAAGTGATCATGTTTAATGATTTGCTAGACAAAATGCCTCATCTGCCGACGCCAGTTCAGCAAGAATTAAAAAGACGATTAGCTTACGCCTATCTGGCTGTGGCGCGTCATACTTGGAAATCTAAAAAGTATGGTGAGGCCATGAGTTACTTGCTGGATTGCGCAAGAACAAAACCGTCTGTGGTGACGGGGAGTATCCAAAGAAACTTACAGAAAGTGCTTTCATTTTAGATTTAAATTATGCGAATTTTTCTTTTTCACTACTACTCGAAGAAGCCAAACCCTGTTTATCAGGAAATGGCGACCTCTTTTCGTATGAGAGGGCATGAGGTTTGGTTGGCCGAACCTGACCCTGATGGTCGTTTGGCGATTAAGGGTGCAAAAGGAATTGAGCGATTGATTGATGGCGTTGCATCTTCGCCTGCTGGGGGCAAAAGGTTGCCTTTAATTGGGAACCTGTCCTCTCGGCAAGAGATGTTTTCATTCTTGGGTCGGGTAAAAAATGTTATCCGTGAGTTGTCACCAAATATTGTTCAGGTAAATCCACCCAACATGGCTTGGTATTTGCCAATGGGGATGCCTTCCTCAATGCAGTTTGTTTTGGACATTCGTCAAATTAATGAGGCGGTGAACAAAACGGTTAAAACTCAAATTCGCGAACGTTTAAATATTGAGAGTATGCGATTTAACGGCCGTTTTGCCTATAAGAAAACGTGCTTTTGTCATGAACAGGCCGCCATTCGGATATTGGGTGATTCGTGGCAAAAGTTGGGTGCAGTTGTGCCGGTAGGGGTTGATGATCAGTTTATCGAGTTCCAATACCCAAATGAGCCAGTCACACTCAAGCCCGCCCGTACGTTTGTCTATATTGGCACGTTAAGCCGACTGCGGAATTTAGAAAAGCTGCTAGAAGCGGCGCGTCATCTGTGTCACAAAACGGATCAATTCCAACTCGATTTGATAGGGCCTGACACATCGAATGGGTACTATCAGCAGGTGATTGACCAGCTTGGCATTCAATCGGTGGCGGCAGTGAAAACGGCCGTTCCGTATAACGAAGTGCCTGAGCTCTTATCAACCTACGATGTCGGCTTAGCCTATGTGCCCGATCGACCAACCTGGCATTATCAACCCACCATTAAAGCTTTAGAATATCGCGCCTTAGGGTTGCCCATTATTTCAACCAATGTGGCTTCGCACCGAGAAATTATTGAGCAAAATAAAAACGGACTTCTTTGCGAAGATACACCCGAAGATATTGCCGACGCAATGTATCAATTGATTGGCTCTCCAGAGCGCTACAATGACGTTAAACAAAATGCACGCGACATGCGACAGGGAAATAGTTGGCTAACAATTGCAGATATGTACTTATCAAAAGTTTACCAGCCCCTGATGAGAGAGGTATCCCATCGATAACTTAAAATCACAAACAGCACGCGGCACTATGCTAACAACGGCTGCCACAGTTGCGCTAAGACCAATTAATTTAGCCGCGTCATTTTTACTGCTGCGCTGGCTAAGCCCTGAGGAATTTGGTTCGGTGGCCCTGGCCATGATCCTGTTTCAAACTTCGAATTTGTTTACAGGCTTAGGGTTGGGTAGCGCCCTCATTCATACTCAGCTTGACCGCAAAAAGGTGGCCTTTTATACGTTTTCGATGATGATGGCATTTGCCCTCGTACTTTTTGTTGTTGTGAACCTATTTTTAGAAAACATAGCAGGGTTGATTGCCAAGCCGGAGGATGTCGCCGGATTGTTGCCAATTATGCGGCCGTTATCCTTTTTGATTTTAATTAATACGGCCTCAACAATTCCGACTTCAATATTGAAAAAAGATCTATTATTTGGCCGGGTTAGTACATTTAATCTCATTCAACAGCTTACTTATACCTTTGTGGCTTTAGGGTTTGCTATTTCAGGGTTTGGTGTGTGGAGCCTGGTGATTGCCCGCTTAAGCAGCTCGAGCATTAAAACGATTTCATCTTGGCTGATGTGCCCGGGTTGGGATTGGATTACACCAAAAAGGTGGGATTTAGGTATTTCACGTGAGCTATTAACCTATGGTTTGCCAAATATGTGGGGTGGGCTGCTTAACTATTTCCACACTCATTGGGATGATTTGTTAGTGGGGCGTGTTTTTGGAGAGGCCATTCTAGGGTTCTACACAAAAGCGTATGATTTAACAAACAGTACGATTAAGCAGTTTAGTGATAATGTCATTGGAGCCGTTTTCTTCCCTTCGTATGCAAAAATACAAGATGATCCGATAAGACTTAGCCGCATTTATATCAAGAGTGTTCAACTTGTTATGCTCATCGTGGTCCCTCTGGCGTTTGGGGCTATGTCTGTGGCCCCCGAGTTGGTTCGAGTGTTGTGGGGAGCTGATTGGATTCCTATGATTCCAATTTTGCAAGTGTATGGGTTTATGTTGCTATCGCGGCCGGTTTCAACCAACACATCACCATTGTTTTTGGCGCTGGGCAAGCCCAACTTTAATGCGAGAGCAGGATATGTTTTGCTGTTTGTGATGCTCCCGCTTGCGTTTTTGCTTTTGGACCTTGGCGTTATGGGCATTGCTTACGCGGTAGTCGCCTCTCATTTTGTGGGTGCTGTCTTTAATGTTTACCAAGTCAATACCTTGCTACCAGGTTCGGCAAGAAAGACCGCTCGGGCTATTTTCCCAACTGTTATGGCTGGGATTATGATGTATCTTGTGGTGATTCTTTTTAAACAGCCATTGCTGTCAATTTGGGGTGAGCAATATGGGTTTTCTGGCTTATTTAGCCTCATCATTTTAGGCGGCTTGGTTTATACTCCTATTGTATTTGTTATTCAATGGTCGCTTATCCAAGAAATCCTTCAACTCATTCGACCAATGCTTGAGAAAAGAGTGCCCTTTCTGCGGCGCTCTGTTGCTGAAAAACAGGCTGTGTAGAGGAGGCTGTTTTTCACGGCATGAAAGAAATTCTGTAACCTTGGCTCATTAACATTGACAACAAATTAAGCCAAAAGAAGTGATTAAAATTTAAAGAAAAAACGGCCGTTTCAAGATGCGAGCGAGCATCTACTGATTCGGTAGGGTTAATGATGCATTTCTACCAAACTCAGCTGGGGGAATCTCCACAAAAAACAAATGATATGAAAACCACAAACGACCTGTCTTTTCTCATGGATTTTGTGAAATTTACATAATACTTTGTTTTATAAAAAACAAAAATTTTCAGGCAGGTAGAAGTATTAAAAACTTTGGTAACAAAGTAATAAGGAGTGGCAATTTATGAAAGTTGGAATTTTGGCAGGTGGGCTTGGCTCTCGTTTATCTGAAGAGACGCAAGTTAAACCTAAACCTATGGTTGAAATCGGTGGACGGCCGATTATGTGGCATATTATGAAACATTACGCTCATTATGGATTTAATGAGTTTGCAATCGCACTAGGGTATAAAGGTGAATATATCAAGCGGTACTTTACAGAGTATTGCATGATGGAAAGTAATTTGACTGTTGACTTAAAAACAGGCAATGTTGAGATGCACCCCAGCGATACCTTAGATTGGAAAGTTGATTTAATTGATACCGGTGCGAATTCTCAAACGGGCGGACGCATCAAGCGCCTAATACCTTATATGGGCGACGAAACATTTATGTTAACCTGGGGAGACGGCGTTTCAACGATCGACCTCAATAATTTGCTTGCCTATCATAAATCACACGGAAAAATTGCCACATTATCAGCTGTGTTGCCCGCGACACGATTTGGTCACCTTAAATTTGAAGGGGATTTGATTCGTTCGTTTGCAGAAAAGCCAAAATCAGCTGAAGGGTTTGTCAACGGCGCCTTCTTTGTTTTAGAACCAGAAGTTGGCAACTATATTAGCGGAGACAGCGCTTCCTTTGAAGAAGAAGCTTTAACAAAGTTAGCAAAAGACGGTGAGCTGATGGCGTACCGTCACGATGGGTATTGGCAATGTATGGATACCATTCGTGATAAACGAATTCTAGAAACGCTCTGGGCATCAGATTCACCTCCTTGGAAAATTTGGGATTAAAAATGTGCTAAGTGCTGGCTGCAAGCTTCCAAAAAAATTGCAGCTGGTATTTGGCTTAGGTGAGCAAAGCGAAGCTTCTTGACACGCTTTAATCAAAACTTTCTGCTCACGAACACTCTAAACAAAAAGAGAGGATGCAAAAATGCGCGTATTAGTGACTGGTCATAATGGCTATGTAGGAACCGTCATGATTCCAATGCTTGTTAATGCTGGACATGACATTGTTGGAATGGACACAAATCTTTATCGTGGGGCCACTTTTGGTGAAGAGGGCGATCGTCCTGCGATTAGTGAAATCCAAAAAGATATTCGAGACATCGTCGCGGAAGATTTAGATGGATTTGATGCCATCATTCATCTGGCTGGATTGTCAAACGACCCACTTGGGGATTTAAACCCAGATTTAACTTATGATATTAATCACCGTGCTTCAGTTCGATTAGCTGAGCTAGCTAAGCAGGTAGGGGTTGAGCGATTTATCTTCTCCTCATCGTGTAGCAATTACGGAGCGGGTGTAGAAGACTATCTCGATGAAACATCAGCTTTCAACCCCGTAACGCCATACGGCCGTTCCAAAGTCATGGTTGAACAGGATGTTTCCAAGATGGCTGATGACAACTTTAGCCCCACCTTCTTGCGAAGCGGTACCGCTTATGGCGTTTCTCCCAGATTGCGTTTTGACCTCGTTTTGAATAATCTCGCCGCCTGGGCATACACTACGGGCACCGTTTTGCTAAAAAGTGACGGCACCCCTTGGCGCCCAATCGTTCACATTGGAGATATGTCTCGTGCCTTCATGGCTGTATTGGAAGCACCAAGAGATGCTGTTCATAACGAAGCCTTTAACGTGGGGCGTTCAACTGAGAACTACCAAATTCGCGACATTGCCACCATCGTGGCTGAAACGGTGCCCGGCAGTAAAGTTGAGTATGCTGCAAACGCCAAAGATGCCAAAAAAGATTTCAACGTCGGTGCTGATAAGCGTGATTATCGCGTCAACTGCGACAAGATTGCCAAAGCATTGCCAAACTTCCAGCCGCAGTGGACGGCTCGTAAGGGTGCTCAAGAGCTGTATGAAGCGTATAAGCGAGTAGATCTGCAGCCAAATGAATATGAGGGGCCACGCTATCGTCGTCTCAAGCACATCAAACAGTTGATGGATGAAGGGAAACTCAACCTCAACTTGCGCTGGACCCAGCCAGAAACTGCTTAAAGGGAGCCACATGATTTATAAAGATGAAACAACTTGTCGGGCATCCGGTTCGACAAATTTAGAAACAATTATTGAATTTGGTGATACACCGCTGGCCGATCGGCTCTTAACGGCCGATCAGCTTAGTGAGCCTGAATATAGTGCCCCACTGTCGCTTGTTTTTTGCCCAGATTCGGCCCTAGTTCAAATTCGTGAAACAGTAAAGCCAGAAATTCTTTTCTATTCAGAGTACCCGTACTTTTCATCAGTATCCCCTTCATTGCTAAAGCATTTTCGCGGTAGTGCCTTAGACATTATGGCTGAAAAAACATTGGGTCCTGACAGCCTTGTGGTTGAAGCGGCTAGCAATGATGGATACATGTTGAAAAACTTCGCTGAGAACGGGATTCCAGTTTTAGGTATTGACCCTTCTGAAGCGCCAGCCGGTGCGGCGGTTGAGGCTGGCATTCCAACAATGATTACGTTCTTTGGGCTTGAGCTTGCTAAGCAGCTGGTGAGTGAAGGCAAGAAAGCGGATGTTTTCTTGGCCAACAACGTGCTAGCCCACGTGCCTGATTTGAATGGATTTGTTGAAGGCATTCGGACCTTATTGAAAGATGACGGCATGGCGGTCATTGAAGCACCATACGTAGTTGATTTAGTCGATCACTGTGAGTTCGACACCATTTATCATCAACATCTATGCTATTTCTCAGTGACCGCGCTTGACCGATTGTTCCGTAGCCACGGCCTATATCTCAATCGAATTAAGCGGGTGGCTATTCACGGCGGGTCGCTCCGTCTGTTTATTGAGCCAACTGAAAACGTTGACGAATCTGTAACGTCTTTACTCGAGATGGAGCAGGAACGAAAGGTCGATAAAATCGATTATTACTTGGACTTCGCCGATCGAGTGCAAGCCATAAAGAAAGAATTAAGACGTATTCTCTTAGGACTTAAGTCAGAGGGGCACCGAATTGCCGCTTATGGGGCAGCCGCCAAAGCAACAACACTTCTGGCTTACTGTGAAATTGATAAGACCTTAGTGGATTATGTTGTTGATTTAAATAAGTATAAACACGGCCGTTTTATGGGTGGCAATCAATTCCCAATATACCCAACAACGAAGTTAATGGAAGATACGCCGGACTATGTTTTACTCCTAGCC
This sequence comes from Chloroflexota bacterium, assembly GCA_039029915.1. Taxonomy (GTDB): domain Bacteria; phylum Chloroflexota; class Anaerolineae; order Promineifilales; family Promineifilaceae; genus QQUD01. Next base: position 8,938 of record JBCCFD010000004.1, on the reverse strand, counting down.
TGGAACTTTGCTGAAGAGATTCTCAAACAACAGGATGCGTTTCGTCAGCAAGGTGGTAAATTCGTAGTGCCAATCCCATATCCAGAAGTAGTTTAACGTATTGCAAAATAGATTGAACCGATTTGAAGATAATCGTTTCAGATTTGCTTAAATTGGTTCAATCTTACTGGAATAACGGCCGTTACTTGTCGATAAGTAAGAAGGTAAAGTAATGCGTCAGATGTTGAAGAATAAGCCGTGGGTTTCAACCCTATTAATCCTCATTTTTATTACAGCCAACTCTCTTTCAGCACAGCAAACACAGCTCTTTAATGACGAGCCTACTCCTACACCAGTTCCAACTGATGGCGGTTCGAGTGATAAACCCGCTTTCGATGGCGGTAGCCCTGTAGAGAGCACACTCATCACCCCTAGTTCCGTTGACACCTCTATTTATCCGCAAGCAATCGATGCGGCACCTGTTGTGGTGGTGTGGTATGAAGATGAGCTTGTTTTTGGTGAAAACGGGAACCCACAAAATTGGGTGAACATTTTAGGAAATGTATCTGGTGCGGCCCCAAACCGCATCGAGTTAGAATACAAGCTTAACGGTAGCGGAGGCTTCAAAGACTTGTCAATTGGTGGGGATAAAAGACGCTTAGGCGCAGTTGGTGATTTCAATATCGAGTTGGATATCGATGACCTTATTGATGGGGACAACACAATCCAAATTAGAGCAACCAATACTGAACCAAATCCAGATCAAACAGCAAACTATAACTATTCATTTACCTACAGCGCCGGCAATAGTGCCAGCATGAATTACACTATTGATTGGTCGACAGTCGATAACATTCATGATGTAGCGCAGGTGGTAGATGGTCAATGGACAATCAATAATGATGGCACATTAAGCCCCAATAATGTTTCGACAGGTGATCCTGAACTATATTACGATCGAACTGTGGCCTTTGGGGATATGAGCTGGACAGATTATGAAGTGACCGTGCCGCTCACCATTCATGGCGTTGATCCGGCCGGCTGGAATAACCCCAGTAATGGACCCGGCGTTGGTTTGATTTTTCGATGGAATGGTCACTATCAAGAAGATGATGAACAGCCCAGAACGGGCTGGCACGAAGTTGGTGGTTTAGGCTGGTTCCGCTGGGCCGGTACATCAACAAATCCTGAGGCTGGTTTACAGCTGATTGGCTGGAGCCGCGACGATCCAGGTGATAACAATGATAACTATCCCGGCGGCGGCAACGTTATTGCTTCCAACGATGATATTGTGCCTGTTGAAGATCAGGAATATATCATGAAGATGAATGTGGCTACGACCTCAGCTGGGGATGTTTACCGCATGCGGGTTTGGAAATCGAATCTTCCTGAACCGAGTGAATGGCATATGGAAGGTTTAGTCGATGATCCAGATGCATTCGATTCCGGCTCTGTAATCTTGGTATCCCACCATGTGGATGTCAGCTTTGGTGATGTGACGGTTGAGCCGCTTACTGATATTCGCCAAACGATTACGTTTGCCCCATCAGCGAACGGTGGTTTTGTGACTAATCCAAACACACCAGACTTTGCGTTTGGCTCTGAAGTACAGGTAACGGCCGTTCCTGAGCCTGGGTACGAGTTTGTAAGCTGGGGTGGAGACTTAAGCGGGACAGAGAATCCAGCCACCTTAGAAATGTCAGAAGATTACACTGTCTCAGCCATCTTCCAAACTGCTGATCCACCGCTTTCAGATGATTTCAACGCTTGTGTCATCAACAACTTATGGACAGAGGTCAATCCGGCCAGTGACCCAGCTGTTAGTTTTGACACAAACGGCACTCAGCTTGAGCTATTCGTTCCATCTGGTAGCAGTCATGATCTATTTCCAACCAATAATTCAAACGAAGATGCTATTCGGGTCATGCAAGATGCTACGGATGAAGATTTTGTCATCGAAGTGAAATTTGATTCTGTGCTAAATGCATCCAGAGACACAGTGATGCAAGGCGTGCTTATCGAAGAGGATGCGGATAACTATATCCGGTTTGACTTCCAGTCCGATGGAAGCAACATCATCATCTATCATGTCGTGGTGGCCAATGGGAACGCGCTGAATGGGAATCGTCAATCGAGCGAGGTGCTAAGCGGCAACATGCCGTACATGCAGATTCGACGGGTTGGTAACTCTTGGGATCAATTTTATTCAGAAGACGGTAGCAACTGGGTCGAACATGATAATGGATTTACACAATCTATGACGGTTAATAAAGCTGGGGTTTTTGCCGGTAATGCGGGTAACAATCCAAGCCACACTGTTCTAGTTGATTATTTCTACAATACTGCCTCACGTGGCGCAGGGGATATTTTGTCGGTTGACATTCAAACTTCTGCTTCTCCTGTTGCAGGCGGTACGGTAAATGTGCTTACAAACAATTATGGCTGTGGGGATTCGGTACAAGTCCAAGCCGTTCCGGCTGAGGGATTTTCCTTTGTCGGTTGGGAAGGTGATTTGTCGGGGACTACGAATCCGGCCACTGTGACGGCTGATGTAAATACGGCCGTTGTTGCCAAATTTGAAGCAAACGAACCTCCTCCACCCACGGACGAGGATCATTTCATCTACTTACCAGTAGTCATTAGATAGCAAGACTTAAGCAGGCAGAGTATGTCAAAGCCAGTTTCGACATGCCCTGCCTGTCATGCAATTGACAGAATATGATGGGACTCTTCTCAAAACAACATTCTGTCACTTATGTGAGAACCAAAATCCAACCATTTCCTTTTCAAGATACGTTTTGGTTTTCATATTAATACTTTGGGAACAAAGTAATTAAAAACATCTGTACTAGTAAAGAAAACAAAGTATCGCAAGAAGACATCTTGGAGTGTTGGAAACCGAGGAGGGTTGAACATCAATTGATGCTCAGCTCTTAATAAACATCGTAGGAGGCATTATGATAAAAGATCGCTTAACGTCAGCAGGCATGTTGTTACTCTTGCCTATTGCCATTTTTCTGGCAACCTTACTATTTACACCAAATCCAGCCGAAGCTGGTATCTATTCCGAAAATAGCGAAACAATCTATCAAGAAAACTGGATCCCCCATAGCGAGTTCAGAGGGCATTGTGATGAGCCAGGTGGCAAATGGTTTATTGAACCTTGGGACTGTGAAATGGAGATGGATTTTGATTTACCAAACGTCAACACTATCAACAAAATTGAAATTTACGTTGACCTTTGGCGCAATCATGATGACCAAAGCGCTCGTTTTTCCATCAATGATGGGGCTACCATTAAGCCAAATGTTGGGTCAGATTGGAGCCGAAGCCCATACATCCATGAATTTACAGGTGCAGCACTAAACGATTTCCAAACAGGCACCAACACCATCAAATTCTGGGATGAAGAAGGCGCTTATCATGTCCATGATGTGGCGATTCGCATCTACAGCAACGCATCAAATGTTGCCACAACGATGGGGTCACTCCACAAGATTCGAGTCAATGGTGTTGATTATGACCCATATAATTCCGGTAACCCCGGTTTGTCAACAGGGTCAAACCTTACCGTCAATAATGATCAAATTCTAGTATCTGCCAACGTTAATGGAACGGCTGACTATGTTGAATTCCATGCTTATTATGATGGGTATGATGAAGACAATGACGGTGATTTCACCGATTGGCATAATTTGAACAATAATAACTGGAACGAAGGGGCTTCAAACAATGCCCCAGGTTTAGACAATCCTACACCAGCGCTTGGCGGCACCATCAACCATATTCAGACAGTAGAAGTGGGTCCCGCTGGCGTTTATTCAGCGACATGGAATATCCCGCACATTATTAGTCAAAGCGGTGTTCGTTTTAAAGTTCGTATTGTCGATGCGAATGATCACGTTCGTGACGCGGCTGGTGGCGATTCTCGCTCGTTTAATCTTGTGCGAAATACACCTTCAGCTTATTTCATCAATCCTGATTTTGAGGATCAAGTATTGCATCACAATGGGGATGATGGCTTCCCTGAAGAGTACAGCACCACCGTAATCTTGCCAGATGATATCACTGCTTTTGATTCAGCTTATTTGATTGGTGCTTACTATGCTAACTTATATGTCAGCATTAATGATGGCCCGCAAATAAGAGTATTTGAATCACCTGCCAATAGCACTGGTCGCTGGGACCTCTCTATTATTAATTCGTATCAATCAGGTGGCCAGAGCATTGATATTTTTGATGAGCTTATGCCGGGTGAGAACACAATTACTTACCATTACTGGAATGCTGGGAATCAATGGGGTTCATTTATTGAAAAGCCAGGTCCAATGATCGTCCTTAAACGTGAAGATTCTTCTTTGGGGGCAGATTCTACTCCCCCTGATCTGTTTAATGCTGTTCCTGCAGATGGTGATACGTTTGCAGAAGTTGATACGAATATTTCATTCTGGTTATTGGATACAGGCTCAGGTGTTAATAATGGTTCGATCACGATGGAGGTGAATGATAACTTAGTCAATCCCACTATCAGTAATGGGCCATCTGGTACTCGGGTTGTTTACAACCCACCGACAGATTTTCCAAACAATACGGATGTGACTGTCGAGGTTAATGCGTGTGACAACTCAAGCAACTGTATGAGTGAAACGTATACCTTCCGCACGATTGCTGAGGATTCTGGCGCATTGATTACAACCGATGATTTTAATGCCTGTTTGTTGGGGGATACGGATGCAAACTGGACCTTTGTTGACCCAGAAGGGGATTCAACGGCCGTTATTAGCGAAGATTATCAAACGATTGAGATTTCAGTGCCAGAAGGCAATCGTCACGATCCAAGCGATCCGATTACAAACACAAACACATCAGCCCGCATTTTGCAGCCAGCCAACAATGCCCCGAACTTTGTCATTGAGACGAAATTCTTGACCATACCTGATGATAAATTCCAAATTCAAGGGATGTTGCTGCAAGAAGACGCCAATGATTACATGCGCTACGATATGTTCTTCAATCAAGGCGTTTTGAAGCTGTATGTGTCAACCTTTACAGACGGGACTGAAACGGTACACAAAACACAAACTGTACCTAATTCAACGCGATACATTCTGATCAATCGAATCAGCTCTGTCGAATGGGATATCTTCTATTCAGCTGATGGCAACAATTGGACGCGACTTGTGAATTTCAATCACAACATGGTCGTGAATAATGTTGGTCTTTATGCTGGGAATGCGCCAAGCGGTGGTCAAACGCCAGCTTACACGGCCGTTTTTGATTATATCCTTGACTGGGGTGCGCCATTTACCGATGGTGAAGATTCAGAGACGTTGACGCTGCCTGTTAACGTTGAGGGGAATGGTGCTGTTCAGAAGAGCGTAGAATGCGGTAAACCAGTCACCCTAACGGCCGTTCCTGAACTAGGCTGGTCATTTGATAGCTGGTCAGGCGCTGCTAACAGCACTGATAACCCAGTGGTCGTGACCGATTGGGGTGAAGGTGAAAGCGTCACCGCGAACTTTACCCGCGATGAATACACCGTTTCCTTTGATATTACAAGCTATGATCATACTGGTGCCCAAACAACTGACGGCGCCGGCGGTTCAATCCAAGCAGATCAAGCGACGTATTATTACGGGGATACAGTGACCTTAACGGCCGTAAACACCCCGGGTTGGAGCGCCACCGATTGGAGCGGTGCTGGTTTATCAGGTGGTGGAGATTCCCAAACATTTACCATTTTGGGGAACGAAACCGTCGATGTAAGATTCGACCAAGATAAATATAATCTAGATATTACGTTCGATGGCCCAGGGAATGTGAATGTGAGCTCAGCGGCTCAGTCACGCGGTTACTACATCTATGGTGACCAAATTACCTTAACGGCCGTTGAAACCGATCCGGATTTCAAATTCCGTAAATGGTCGGGAGATGTAAATAGCTTTGATAATCCATACACTTTCACTGTAACCGGTGAATTGAATGTGACAGCCACATTCACCGATGAGATTTTGATTTTCTTACCGCTTATTAACCGGTAGCGATTAACAGCGCGTAACCCAAGTGGGGCATTCTGGTTTTAACTAGAATGCCCCACTTAAAAAAATAGTTTATGGGAAAAAACAAACAGAAAGATACAAATAAGCTGCCCAACTGGCAGAGAAAGGTGTCTGTACGCCTTTTAGAACGCTCCAAACAGGTTTATCATACCTTTACAGGTTCCGGTATTGATAACCTGCTTTTTATTTTTGGTTGCCAGCGGTCTGGAACCACAATTACCCAGCGGATCTTTGAACAAGATTGGAACACGAAGATTTACCCGGAAGTTGCTAGCCATCTGTCAAAGCAAGATACAAAATTAGGCTTGCGGTTAGATCCAGTTAGTGATTTAAAGCACGAGTTTTCAAAACAAAAAGCCCCATTTGTGATTACTAAACCATTAGTGGAATCACAAAATGCCCAAACGCTATTAAAGAGCTTTCCAGGGTCTAAAGCGCTTTGGATGTACCGTCACTATGGGGACGTGGCCGCCTCTAAGCTGAAAAAATCGGGCATGATGAGTGGCGTAGGCGATTTGCGGTATATTCATAAAGATGTACCAAATGATTGGCGTAACGACCAAATTAGTGATGAGGTTCGCCATCTGGTTAATCAATACTTCTCTGAAGATATGGATGGGTTTGATGCGGCAGCGCTTTACTGGTATGTTCGCAATCAGTTCTACTTCCAACAAGATTTAGCCAATTCACCGAATGTCATGCTTGTGCGGTATGATGATCTTGTCGGTGACTCAGCCAATACAATCAAACGAATCTACAATTTCTTAGAACGGCCGTTTCCTGGCGAAAACATCCTCATTGATGTCCACAAAAAATCGATAGGAAAGGGCAAGCACGTGAGCGTCTCACCTAGCATCCAAGCCCTTTGTGACACAATGTTCCAAAATCTGTTAGAGGCCGATCAAAAAAATCGAAAAGATCCTGTAGGAATTTCAGCATGAAAAAAGTCATCTTTGTCGGGGGAACCGCCTATAGTGGATCCACCTTTTTTCACATGATGCTTGCCAACGACCCAAAAGGTTACGCTTGTGGCGAAGTTCGTTCTTTGCTTGCTCCCAGAAAACCAAACCACCGGAACATCACCTGCTCCTGCGGTGAGAACCCTTGCCCAGATTGGCAACAAATCAAAGAAAAAAATACAGAAAATTGGGTTCAGAACTTCTTTGATATTCATCCTGATGTCGATATTTTGGTTGCATCTAGCAAGAGCCCTATTTGGATTCAGCAACAAAATCTACAGCTTAAAAATCAAGGTATCGACTGTCGCAACATCCTCATTTGGAAAACGCCAGCCGAGTTTGGCCAATCTATGAAGCGACGTGGTTATTTTGATCAGTGGGAGCGCAGTTTTATTAACTACTATCGATTGTATGCATCCTTGATGAGCGAATGGCGAGCCGTTCGATATGAAGACCTCGTCAAAAATGATCAAGAGGTGTTGTCAAAAGCCTGCGACTACCTAGAAATCCCCTATTTTGCCGGAAAAGAGCACTATTGGGAGCGTTCATATCACGTGCTGGCAGGAAATACTTCAGCTAAATTCCACCTGTACAACAATGAAAAAGCACAGGCGGTCGTTAACAATTATGATAAAGAGCGCATGAACTTTTATCGTAATATTTACTATCGTGCGCCAGACGATGAGGAAGTGTTGGCAGATGTAGACCGGGCTTTTAAAGAAAACGTGCACTTAAAACCCATTATGAATATGTTAGAAGGGTACGACATTGACCAGCAGCATGTGGACGATGCCTTGCGGAATCAAGCAACAATGGCTGGTAAAGACGTAACCGTTCGAAAAGTAAAAGATTTCCTGTTGACACAAATTGGCCGATATCGATATGGGTAACCGAAAAGAGGAGGGCCGAAAGGAGGGATTGGCTTAGCCTTATGAAAGAAACCCACTTTTGTACACGGAAAATTCACGTGGATTAGGCCAATGGTCATGTATGAAAAGGTGTGAGGAGAGCCTATACTCCTGTTAATTCTTCACGCATTTCAGAGCAAGCGGATGGCAATGAGCAAAAGTCATCAGCGAGCTCAAAAGAAATATCTCCCCAAAAAAAACGAAAGTAGAAGCAACAAGCGAACCGCAATCCCAAGAAGGCTACCAATGCGCCAAGATTGAGGTTCAAGATGAGGACAGGGCAGTTCGCCCAGTTTGAAGAGATAAATTTCGTGCGCGTGAAGAACGAGCGAAAGAAGCAAAAAAAACGTATTGGTAACCGTAAACAGCCAAAAAACTCCTTCCGAATTTGAAGAAGCGCAAATGAGAAGAAGGAGAAACAGAGCAAAAAGCTGTTTGCAAAACAGGAGCAAAGTAATGAATAAGCAGAAACGTATTGGAAGAGCAGTGCCCAAAAGCGTCACCCACAAAACTTGGCAAAAAATCGCCATCGGTACCGGCGTTCTGTCAGTACTCATGGTACTGTTAGGGGTCTTTGCCTTCGTCTCATTTGCAGACAGCGAAAGCCGAACCATGACCGGTGGAGAAACAATGGCGCTAAGCTGTGATGGCCGCGGGTTCCAAATCGAACGGCACTCAAGACGAAACGTAACCATCATCTGTGCGGGGTCAAGCAACACCTCGCCAGTGCCCACACCCATTCCACCTATCGAAGAACCGCCAGTGGAAGACCCCCCCGTCGTCCAACCACCGGTTGAAGAACCAGTGGTGCAAGGCAGCTACTACGTGGCGACCAACGGGAACGACAACAACAACGGGTCACAAGGCCAACCGTTCCGCACCATCCAAAACGCCCTCGATAGCGCCCAACCAGGGGACACCATCGTCGTTCGTGGTGGGGTTTACAACGAAGTCGTGACCTTCGAAACATCAGGGACAGCTGGCAATCCAATCCGCCTAGTAGCCTACCCAGGTGAACTGCCAGTCATCGACG
>JBCCFD010000003.1:0-54249 GCA_039029915.1 Chloroflexota bacterium | reverse complement strand
GCGATGCGGTCGTTGTTGTAGGAGATGACGTTGCCTCGCTGCACATCTAGATTGGTGCGAGATTCTCTGCCTTCTTCTGTGGTGACGCGGGTTAGTTCTACACCGGGGGGCACAAATTGCTCAATGCGTTCTGCATCCTGTGGGGGTTGGTATGCCATGTGAGGTGGCGGGCCTGTCTCGCGGTCTGGTGGTGGTCCTGGTGGCCATGTTGGGGGTGCCCCTTGGGCAATGCTGCTGGTCGGTATAATTAAGGTGATTCCGATGAGACAAATAGCGAAAACAAACTGACCCCAAGGCTTGGACACAACGCGAAACATATATTTTTCCTCTTTTCTGGGCGTTTAGGTTTGGCTTTGTTGTTGGCTTTGATGCGAGAGGTCGATGCCTAAATACACTGGGGGCAAACCCGGAACCTTCTACGCGCTCTTTCTCACTAAATAAACTTTTCTGACACCCTGACACTGTGTCTGTGTGGAATTCTTCTCTTTTTCCACAGTGTCATTTTATGAATTGGTCTCGGTTTGTCAATGACTTTGGGTGCTGCGTTGGGGTTTCGTAGGGTTTGGTCTTCTGTGGTTTAGGTGCTGGCAAAGGTACTTAACTAAGTTTTTTGCAAGTAGAGGTTTAAGTGAAACTTCGTTTCACTTAAACGGCCGTTTCACCCTACAAAAAATCTTCAGCCGATCCAAGCGGTGCACGGCTACACGCCAAATTACATTTAGGGCTTGGGGCTTATTCCGGCCAGATGTCTTTAAACTGCTCGCGACCCCGAACGCGCAATAAGTTTACTCGGTATTCAGTTTCATTTAAGGCATTGGTATTTGAAATAAGATAACCTTTGGTAAGCAGGTGGGGTATTAGTAAAGAAAGGTCGTTCAGCGACAGTTCCATTAGGTCTGCTAGAACAACGGCCGTTACGCGCCGTTTTTTCATAATTTGATTAAGCAGTTTGCTCATTGGCAGTGGGTAATCAATCATCTCCATTAAACCCACACCTTCTACATCAGGGGCATCATCCAACAGCCGTTCCCACTGGTCAAAAGAGGTCATCTGTTCTTTCCTTTTTTAGGTGAAACGAAGGGTCTGCTTTGAATAAAACGATGGCGATAAACTTCGCTTCCTCGAGGTACCGAAACTTATGCAGGAACAAGGAGCTCAGCAACGGCCGTTTCCAACTGCTTAGAAATAGGATGATCTGGATAATGAAGCGTAAAAATACCCGTGCTGGCCAGCTCCATCATCTCATCTGAGTGGGGCAGCACGGCAGATACGGGACAAGCATATGTTTTTTGCACCTGTTCCCGAACATCATCCATCGCTAAAGATTGAGGTACTTTATTCACAAATAGGTGCATGAGCGGAACGTGCAGCTTACGCGCCACCTGTACCGTCACGTGCGTCCCCTGATAATCTTGCTGGTCGGGGCGCAAGATTAAAATCAAAATGTCAGAGACAGCAATGGAAAGAAGCGTCTCATCATTCAACCCTGGATGCGTATCCACCATTAGTACGTCAAGCTCAAGCGCATCCAATAAATCTTCAAAGCCGTCGTTTAGTTTTGCAGGCTCATAGCCATGACGAATGACATACGCAATATCGCTTGGATCAATGCTTGACGGAACGAGAAAGATCCGCCCCTCGATCGAAACGCCTAAGCGGTGAGTCACATCGTGGGCCGCTTCCTCAATATCACAGCGATCATACAAATAATCATTCAACGTCTTCCCCATATTATCTTCATCCATGCCAAATAAAACATGAATCCCTGGAGATTGAATATCTGTGTCAATAATGCCCACCCGCAATCCCTGTTTGGCAAAAAGGGCGCTTAAATTGGCAACTGTATTAGATTTTCCCGTTCCACCTCGGAATGAGTGGATAGAAATAATGCGACTCATAAATGACTCCTATAAACAATCAGCCAATACGGCCGTTCTTCTCTTTGGTAGCACGCCGCTGCTGACGCCGCTGACGCATGCTGGTCGAGTTGGCTTCTAGGGCTTTAAAGAAATCACTTTCCACAATCTCTTTTACCCGCTGACTACTTTTAGCTTGGTCTATTTCAATTTTCAGCTTGCGAACCTGTTGTTTTAACTTCTCTTCGCGCTTTTTCACTTCTTCAATCATGTGCTTAAAGACGCGTGCCAAGCGCCCCATCTCATCTTGACGTTGCTCAACTACAGCTAGGCCATCGACCTCATACGTTTCATCCTCCACGGAAGCAGCCGCTTCGCTGATAGCCAGAATAGGGCGAATGATCCATCTAGCCGTCGCTACACCAATTCCAACCGAAACCACAACGGCTAAAATGGCAATTTGAATGGTGTGCACAATTCGTTCACTAATTGGGCCAGTGAAATCAGCCGCCGGAATCGTAACCACCACAATCCAGTCAAGACCGCGACCATCATTCAACGCGTTGGCGTGAACGTAATGAATCCCATTTTCTGCATCACGATATTGGAATTGGGCGTTGATGATTGGTTGTTCACTCGCGCTGAAGCGAACAGCAATTTCTTGGGCGGTATCCTCAATCACATCATTACTGCTATCCACAGCCAACAATCGCCCCTGTTCACCATTTTCGTCTGTAATAAAGGGGGATTCATCAACTGAACTCGCAATGATGTTGCCATTGCGCTCCATAATAAAAGCCTCACCCGTTTCGCCAATGGTTAGACCCCGCAAAAAATCGCTAATTTGGGTGAGTGTCAAGACGCCCGCAATCACGCCAACGTGCTCCCCATCAGGATTCATAACAGGTTGTACAGGGCTAATCGCTAAAATGGGTCTAGACGCCACCTGATACACATTGCTCCACGTGCTGTCGCCATTCGTCACGGCCGTTTGATACCAGCCTCGCTCTCTAGGGTCATACTGACCGCTATCAAGCAGCTCTTGACGCTGCCCCCCGCTATCGAGCCGAAACTCTTGGCGTAAAGGGGCCGTGTTAATGTCACGAATACGCAAAATATACCCATCGGCAACATGCTCAACCCCCACAAAATTACCTCGCTCATCGCCGTAAGATATAAAAGCTAATTGATCGTGACCTTCGATTTGGTGCCAAAATAAGTTTGCCAGTTTGTCTAGGTCGTTCACATCAATTTCGCCTGCGCTAAAAGCCGCCGCGTTGGCTTCTAAGATATCGTGAGGGGTATTCACATAGGTCAAGACGCGTTGCTCAATTCGCGCCGTAATTTCGTCACTCAGTTGGGTCACTAAATTTCTGACCACGATTTGACCGCTGCTAAAAGCCAAAAGGGAGATGGTGACGGCCGTTATTAAAATCAGCAGTGCAAATAAGATCGGTAACGCATAACGAATAGACAGTGTGGGACGTTCTTTAGCTAACATACAATCAAATCCTAAGTGAGCATCCATAAATCATTTACAGAAATGATGGCTGCACTTCTAGTGACCTAAGCCTTTCAAAATGGGGCCTAATTTTTAGCCGGTCACTTAGAACGGTTGTCTTTGTAAAATTGAAGTTGCCGTGGCGGCTAACTCTGACAATACGGGTGGATGTGGCATCTGCTGAATTGATTGTGTCAGTAAGGTCAATAATGCAGTCGCTTTTTGCCCAGCCATATCTTCCATTTTGTCATTCCAGAGACGATCAAATCTATGGGTAATTTGGGTCTGTTCGAGCTGTAGCTGGCCAAATTCAGTTAAGATCTCAATGATTTTGGGGGTGAGATGATGAGAAACGGCCGTTTTTAATCCTTCATGATAATAATGTTGGGCCTGCTCATAGCGATGTGCACGCCGGGCTAATTTCCCAAGCTGGGTCAACATATTGGCAACCCCAAGCATATCTCCCTTCACGTCGTAAATAATCTGAGCTTGACGGTAATGCTGCTGAGCCATTTGGACCTCTTTTTGCAGCAAGGCCATATGCGCCATATTCGTCAAAAGCATGGCACAGCGGATCTGGTTATTTAGCTTCTGCCAAATCTGCTGAGCAAATTGATAATGCTGCTCGGCTTCAAACCAGCACTCAGTTGCAGTAGCAATATCCCCTAAATTTTTGTGGCAATAGGCACTCCCCCATTCATCTTTAACAATATGTTTCAAAGAGAGACTTTGTTGACATAATCTTCGAGCTTTGTCATAATCTCCGCTTCTAAACGCTAGTTTTCCAGCAATGTTTAAAGCCAAAGACGACCCAGACCAATCCCCTTTTTCCTGAGCCAGCGTCAAACTAATTTCAATTTGCCGATTAGCCTCGTCAAACTCCCCTACCGTTTGCAAAACTGCGGAAAAATAAGCGCGGGCAACAATAAGCCAGGCTGGGCCTTTCGCCTCTGTAGATAAGAAATTGATGCCTGCCTGCATCAGATGCATCGCTTCCCCATGACGCCGCAGCTGGTAGGCAAACCACCCCCTAGCTACTAACAAAAACCCAAAGTGGGCTGGCTGCCAGCGTGGTTCCTGTTGGAGTGCCTGATTAAACTGTTTTTCGCCCGTTTGGTATTGGCCTGTCATGTCGTAGTAGAGAAAGAGGGCATAAAGTGCCTGCTCAATGCGCTGCCTGTCTGAAAGTGCCGGCAAGTTAGCCCACATCTGCGTTATATGACCGCTTTCTTGTTCGATTTGCTGAACGGCCTTTTGCTGACCGTTCCCTCTAAGCATTGGCAAGCAGTTGGCTAACAGTGACGCAAAGTGGTTTGTAAAGGTAACCTGTGCTTGGGTAACGTCCACATGGCTGGTTTGCCCCACAAAACGGCGCACAAGTGGCGACAGTCGGAAACGGCCGTTTTCAGCCTGTTCAAGCCATGAGCGATCCCACAGCTGCATTAACTGGTCTAACCCAATTTGGGCCACCGCAAGAGCATCATTGGCCGAAAAGTTAGCCCCAAAAACGCTCAAAGCTAGCAAAGCTTGCTGATTCTCTGCCGCCAGTTCGTGCCAAGCGTGCTGATAAAATTGAGATAGACAGCGGTGTCGGCTTGGAAAGTCGGTGTGGTGCGTTTGCAAAAGATCATTTCCTTGCGCTAATCGCTGGGCAATCTCTTCACAGCTCAACATACGCACCCAGCCCGCTACGATTTCCAACCCCAGCGGATGCCCTTCTAGATGACGACAAATATCAGCAACGGCCGTTACAGAACGAGATTGAATAGTCATTGAGGGGGTAATTCTTTGAACCGTCTGTAAAAAGTAGCGAATCGCTTCATGACTTGTCTCGTCAAATGCCTCATCCATCTGAGGAAACGACAATCGATTTAGTCGAATCACCCATTCTCCGCTCATATGAAGCTGGGATTGGCACGTGACAACGATCTGAAGGGCTGGATTTTTCCGAAACAGGGTGACAATCCGGGTGGCATCTTCTAAGAAAAGATCCATCCCATCTAGTAAGAGAAGACCTGAATGGACAAGTGATATGGTTCTCAAGGATTGACTTTTATTTTCTTGGGTCAAATCGATAAGCTGCACTGTTTTGCTTTTTTGTTTAGATAGGAAGAGGCCTAACTTCCATAACAGTGCCGATTTACCAATCCCGCTAGGGCCAGTAATGGTAATTAAGCGGCACTGGGGCTGGTTAACCATGTCAACGAGCTGCTGAAACTCCGCCTCCCGCCCTATAAAGCGATTAACGGCCGTAAACAGCCCGTCATGCCAAGAAGTCTTTTCAATAGCCGGACTGGGTTTGGCCTCCGGTGCATGCAGTTGATTCGCAATGAGCTGTTCATAAAGCTGCTCCGTTTCAACTGCCAGCGTAACCCCCAAATCATTGACCAACAAGTGGCGGCACTGTTCATATTGGGCTAGGGCTGCGCTCCGTCGACCGGTCCATGCCAGCAGGCGAATCAGCTGATTGTGCGCTTTTTCCTGCCAAGGATCGAGCGCCAACTGTTGTTCAACATACGTTTTCGCCTTTTCCCAAAGCTGGGCCGCCATAAAATGGGCAACCAAATGATCCAAGATACCAACGGCTCGCTGCAACATTTGGTTTCGATACAGCACCAGCCACTCTTCAAAAGCAGCATTGTTGGGGAGCGAAAATCCCGCCATAAATTCACCTCGATAAAGGGATATGGCGGTTTCTAATCTTTTTTGTTCATCGATTGAAAGGGGATAAGTGGTCGAATGATCGGGTAGCTCTGATGAAAGATATAGGAATTGCTGCACATCAAGGTAGGTGTCACTTTGGGATTTAAACTGAACAGACTCAGCGCTGACGCTTGTGAATGGAGAATGTTTGGCCGAGTAGCCTAACGCTTGATGAAGTCGAGATAACGTTTGACGTAAATTTTGCCGCGCACGTCTTTCTGACTGTTCTGGCCAAAGCAAGGCCATTAACCGCTCTCGTGGGTGTGGAACCTTAGACTCAACGGAGAGGTAGACGAGCAAGGCCCGCACCTTGCCGGCACGAAAGCCGGACAACGGCCGTTTGTCCAAAGAAATCTGGTAAGACCCCAACAAAGATTGCGCTAAATGCGGCATACTCCTCCTAATTGGATGATTGCTTTATTAACAAAATGGCTGAGCATCTCATGCCTAGCGAGGTTCATCAAAGGGTATATAAACCATCAAACGAGTTGAGGGACCCTGAACGAATTATAGAATTTACAAAAATTTGTCTTCGTTTACTTGCTTTTTTTGTCGCAAAAGAGGTCAACCACAAAGGTCATCTTCATATTATGCGTAAAATGTGGTCTTCCTGGAACGGAGCAGATTGTACGTGACGCTCCGGCAATTGATTATAGGAAGATCGTTGCATGACCAAGGTAATACGGGCGTGACAGTTAGCCTGCCCCATTTTTCCTAACTGTCACGACGCTGTCACAGGCGAGTCACGTCCCCTCGTTAGACTGCGCCCCATGCCTCAAAAAAGACCGCCCGAAGAGAAAAATAAAATTCTCACTAAATCCAAAACGGCCGCCGAAGGACCAAGCGCGGATAGCAATCCGAACAAAAAGGATGGCACATTTTCTCAGCTTCAGCGCACGGCTGGAAATGCTGCCGTGCAGCGACTCGTCGCGCAGCGCGCTAGCTCCGGGGAGGCAGAATTAGATGAAGACACAACCCAATCGATTCAAAATAGCCGGGGCGGTGGACAACCAATTGATGAGCGCGTAGCAGCACGCTCTGAGGATGTGATTGGGGCGGATTTTTCAGACGTGCGGGTCCACACCGACGCCAAGGCTGACCAGCTCAGCCGCAAGCTGAATGCGCGCGCTTTTACAACTGGAAACGACATCTTCTTTCGTGAAGGCGAGTACGCACCTAATACCCAAACCGGTGAAAAACTATTAGCGCATGAGCTAACCCACGTTGCCCAACAGGGTGGCAACACCAATACGGCCGTTCAGCCCCAGCGCGTTAATGATCCAGCCGAACCAGCAGAAGTTGAAGCCGATAAAAATGCCGACCTCGTGACCAGCCAGACGCCGGAATCTGTTCAGCGCGCCGCAGAAGAGGAAGAGGTTGCTCAGCTCCAAGAGGACGAAGAGGACATCGCCCAACTCAAAGAGGATGACGAAGAAATCCAAACCAAACTGCAACGACAAGAATTCGAAGACGAGGTCAAAGAAGAATGATCGACGATCTAGATGAAACGATTCGTCAGCTGCTCATGGATGAAATGCGCATCAAAGCGGGTGAAATTGACATCGCCTTTGACCAACCTAAACGGGATTGGAGCGCACGGCTCAGTCGCCCAACGATCAACCTTTTTCTTTATGATGTGCGTGAGAACGTGCAGCTACGCGAATTTGGCTGGGATGCAGTGAGTGAATCCCCAGCCGACCAATCTGCTTCCCGAAAAATGAAGCCCCTGCGCATCGACTGCCACTACATGTTTACCACTTGGGCTACCGAGCCTGAAGATGAGCACCGTTTGCTCACTCGCGCCATGATGGCCCTATTTCGACACCCAGAAATTTCCCGCTCCCGCTTGAAGGGGCGGCTAAAAGAACAGGCGTTTGATATCCGCGCCCGCTTAGCATCCCACGACAAATTGGCCAATCCAGCTGAGTTGTGGAGCGCACTCGATAATGAATTGCGCCCCAGTATCTCTTACATGATTACGCTCACAATGGATCCATGGGAACCCATTGATGATCCGATTGTGCGCACCTTCCAGTTTGATCTTGCTCAAGTGGAAGCGGATGAAGAGACGGCCGTTGCGACCCCCGTCGACAAACCAGACACGCGCCTCACCATTGCGGGCATGGTGCGTCGTCAAGAGGACCAAGCCCCCATCAACAAGGCTCGCGTCGTTGTTAAAGAGATGGATGCTGTTGGTTTTACGGGTGGACACGGCCGTTACAAAATCAAGGGAATTATGCCCGGCGAGTACACTTTAGATGTTCGCCTGCTCACGGGTGAATCAGCCCAGCGCAAAATCAGAATTCCTGCCCCGGATGGCAACTACGATCTTGAAGTGAAGTAAATCAACATGCATCCGCATGTTTTGTCATTAGCGACAGATTTTTATCTGTACGGAAAAATTCCTTAATGGAGGATCAAATGGCCACAACCTATCTATCCCCCGGCGTCTACGTAGAAGAAGTCGATCGGGGCACCAAACCGATTCAAGGGGTCGGCACATCCATAGCCGCCTTTGTCGGTGTTACAGAAGAAGCCAGCATCAAGCGCGTCAATCGCAAAACAGGTGCTAGCGAAATTGTTGAGTCTAGGCTCAACAAGCCCACTTTAATCACAAGCTGGACCAATTACACAAGCGTATTTGGTGACTTTGCCCCGGGTGCCTACATGCCACACGCCGTCTACGGCTATTTTGCCAACGGTGGCGGCCCCTGCTACATCACCAGCATTCGCGCAATTAGCGATGTTAGCGAAGGCGCCACGGCCGCGACCGTGGACGTACCGGCTAACACCAAAGGGAATAGCTTTGTGGTTACCGCAACTATTGTGGGAGACGTTGGCAACAACCTCTCTATAACAATCACTCATGATGCCACTGATGAAGGCAAGGATGCTACTAGTTTCAGCATGACCGTTGGTGATGAAACTCAATCGGGTCTCGTCATGAAGAAAAGCGATGACAACTTTGTTGGTAAGGCCACCTTCCGCGCCGTGTCGCTTTCTTTATTTGGTGCAGCATCTGCCATGCCAAACGAAGGCACATTCCTATTAAGCGGCGGCGGGTTACCGAAGCTAACGGAACAAGATTTCATTGGTAGTGCGGCTGAGCGAACCGGTATTGCGGGTATGGAAGCGATTGATGATGTTCGTCTTGTCACCTGCCCTGACCTCATGGCTAGCTACGATGGCTCTGAAGAATCAAAAACATTGGTACGCAGCGTCCAACAAGCGATGGTGGCACACTGTGAAAGAATGCGCTACCGCTTTGCTATTTTAGACACCCCACCGGGACTAAACGTTCAGGAAGTCCAAGATTGGCAAAACTATCTCAACGTTGATTCATCCTATGCCGCCATGTACTATCCGTGGGTCGAGATTCCAGATTTGGCCGAAGGCGGCACGATTTTAGTCCCGCCAAGCGGCGTCATGGCTGGTATTTACAATCGCACCGATTCTGATCGGGGTATTCATAAAGCGCCAGCTAATGAAACTGTACTAGGGGTTGTTTCTCTTGAGAATGAAATTAGCCGTAATGAACAGGCCCTGCTCAACCCACGGGGTATCAACTGCATCCGCTCATTTGCTGGGCGCGGCATCCGCGTTTGGGGCGCCCGCACCCTAAGCAGTGATGGTTCTTGGCGGTATATCAATGTGCGCCGCTTGTTTATTCACGTTGCCGCTTCTTTGGATACGGGGTTGCAGTGGGTGGTGTTTGAACCAAACAATGACGCCCTGTGGGCCAAAGTTCGCCGAGATGTGACGGCCTTCCTCCGCTCAATTTGGGGTAGTGGTGCACTATTTGGCCAATCTGAATCCCAAGCCTTTTACGTTAAATGTGATGCTGAATTGAACTCTCCCGAAGTCATTGACTTAGGTCAACTGATTGTGGAAGTAGGCATTGCCCCAGTCAAACCTGCTGAATTTGTCATTTTCCGCTTGAGCCAATGGGCTGGCGGCGGCGAAGGCGGCGGCGAAGATGACGGCGGTGGTGAAGAATAGTTTTTAGTTTGTGAATATTTACGGCCGTTTTTAGGAATTAGTAATAGGGAATTAATCATTGGATTAGTTGCACCCCCTATTGACTAACCACTAATTACTATCCATTCAAACGGCCGTTACTCACGGAGGTTTACTATGTCAAGAACAATTACCGAAGAAGCCGCCCGGACAACAACTCAGGGATGGCGCTCCGATCCATTATTAGGCTTTCACTTTAGTGTCGACTTAGGTGAAAAAACGCTTGGTTATTTCTTAGAATGCTCCGGTTTAGGGTCTGAACATGAAATTGTTGAGCAAAAAGTAGTCAATGACAAAGGCCAGGAGGTCGTTCTCAAAATTCCCGGTCGCTTGAAATGGGAAAACATTGTCATGAAGCGTGGCGTTACTGAAGACACGCGCATTTGGGAATGGCGGCAAGAAGTGCTGGATGGGGGCGTCGACAACGCGCGTATCAACGGCACGATTGTGATGTATGACCAAACTGGTGGGGCTGTTGCCCGATGGAACTTCACCAACGGCTGGCCCGCCAAAGTAACGGGACCTCAACCCAAATCTGATAGCAATGAGATCGGGGTTGAAGAGCTCACGATCACCCACGAATATATCGAACGCGAATTCTAAAAACGCACGCTATTGTTCTCGCTATCATCAAATGATAGTAATCGAATGCCCCAACGGGTTGTGCAAACCCGTTGGGGCAAGAAATGACTAACTATGCAAGAATTTGAATTTCAGCTTCCTTGGGGCTATGTCGACGGCATGGGCAACCAGCATCAATACGGCCGTATGCGCCTCGCTTTAGCACGTGATGAAATTGAAGCGATGCACCAAGCGAATCAGCACGGCCACGAAGCATACCTCCCTATTTTTCTCTTATCACGGGTTATTACGGCACTGGGGTCCGTTACGGCCGTAACGCCAGATTTAATATCCAATCTCTATGCGAAAGACCTAGCGTACTTAAGCGACCTTTATATTCAAATCAATGGGGTTTCTGCATGACCAAGCCCCCTACTTCTGCCCCCCCACGCGATGAGGTCCGAGAGGCATTGGCTTTCTTAGAAACGCGCCCTGATTTGATTCAAGAGGTTGAAAAGCGCGTCTTGGATTGGCTTCGGGCAGATGTTCGCCGGGCGCAGCGCAGGCTCGGCGGAAAACGGCCGTTTACAACGAGGTAATCCATGCCCATTTTTCGATCTGGACTGCTCAGCTATGAGCCACACGCGGGGTTTCGCTTCTTAGTAGAAGTAGACGGTCGTCGTATTGGTGCATTTACAGATTGCACCTTACCCAAAGTGAGTTGGAAAACCCAAGAGGTTAAAGAAGGTGGCCTAAACACGCACACGCATCAGCTGATCGGGGTGCGTAAAAAGGCAAAGTTGACGCTTAAACGAGGCGTGGCTGTTACGAAAGATTTAACAAATTGGTATGTGCAAACGCTTAATCAGCGCGTGGAGCGTAAGCGAATTACGGTCACTTTGCTCGATACGAGTCGCGAACCGGTCATTTCTTGGTTTATAGAAGATGCCTACCCAATTAAATGGGCCGGACCCAAACTACAAACTAAAGGCAAAGCGGTCGCAGTGGAAACGCTCACGCTCTCCTGCGGGCGGATAACGGTGGAATCATACGATGCATAGTCAGGATAGATCAACCAACGCGGGGCAACGGCTCCTCAAACACGTCCAGCGCGTGACGAATATATCTGTATTGTTTGGACAACAAACTCGTTTTGAGGGCGGTCATCAGCCTGCGGTATCTGAACAATCATTTTCAGCATCTAACAGCCCACGACCTCTTGTACAGCGGTCGATGACGAATACGGCCGTTTCAAACCAACAACAGTCAACAGTTAACAATGTTGATTCACAGCCCTTCGCCCAACAATCAACAGTCAACAATCTTCCAATCTCCCCATCTCCCAATCAACCATCACCCATCAACCGCTCCCCATCAACCAATTACCCAGTTACCCAATTACCCAATTACCCAGTTACCCAATCTCCAATTCCCCCCCCCACCGCATCCAGCCATCAGGCATCACAAGTGCAGCGAGTAGTGAGCAATACGGCCGTTTCACCTCAGCAGCCAGCAACTGTCAACAGTATTGATTTACAACCCTTCACCCAACGGTCAACAGTCAACAATCTCCCGATCTCCCAATCTCCCAATCACCCATCACCCATCACCCATCACCCATCACCCGCTCCCCATCAACCAATTACCCAATTACCCAGTTACCCAGTTACCCAATCTCCAATCAATCACCCTACCACATCCAGCCATCAGGCACCGCAGATGCAGCGGTCAGTTGACAATACGGCCGTTTCACCTCAGCAGTCGTCAACAGTTAACTATCTCCCGATCTCCCAATCTCCCAATCACCCATCACCCATCGACCGTTCCTCATCAACCAATTACCCAATTACCCAGTTACCCAGTTACCCAATCTCCCAACCAGCAACCAGCAATCAGCAACCAACAACCAACACCCCCCAATCTCCAATCAACCGCCACCCGTCAAACGTTGAAAACCAACCAAACAGCCCATCCTCGCTATCTAAACACCAATCACCAATCAACCAGCACCCATCACCAGAAATCCAACGCGCACCTGAGCCTAACTCTGCCGCGATGAATCCAAATGTTCAAAAATATATGGCAATGTCAAGCGGACCGACCCAAACAAATTTACCTTGGTCCCGATTACAAGCCGTCAGCCAGCTACACCGAAGAACCAGTGAAGATACTCCCATTGAGCAAGATGTAGAAATGCCTTGGGAGCGGAATAAGCGACTGAAAGCCGAAGCCCAAAACCAGCCTCAGCGTAAAATTGTTCGTCGCTCAGCGCTTGAGGAAGTCACGCCGGGGAAAAAGAAAAAAAAGTCGGCGTCACCGATTCAGCGAGTAAATACACCAAATGACTCAACGGCACCATTACAGCAAATTAAAGCTGCCGAGACACCTCATCTTGAGTCAAGCATAGTGTCTTCGTTTGGTACAGAAAGCGATACCCAATCAACATCAGAGCCAGCTATCCAGCGGTCGGAAGAGCCCACATCGCCCCCAAGCTCAGACAATGACTCATCTGATACCGTTTCACGCCCCTTAGAGGAAATGTGGCCTGTTCAGCGCTTAGAATCACCCGCCAACATGCCTCAAAACGGTGACCCCGAAACAGTCGCGTTTGAGCCTCCTGTATTGACACCTCCTCCACCTGAAAAACCAAGTGCCTCAGCCCAGCTAGCGCGCCAGCTGGTACAGCAAGTTGACTCAGAAAAACAGTCTAATTCAAGCATTGACTATGTCATGCCAACTCGTCCAAGACCAAAAGTGCAGAGAAAGCGTCGCAACAGCAGCGCTAGCTCACCTACTAGTCCCAACGTTGAATCAGAGGCAGAGGCACCATCATTAAATTCAAACAGTGCGAACACGCCCCCTATCGAGCCGACGCCCACGATGCAACGCTCATCGAGTGAAGTGCAAACCGAGATTGGGGCACTGCCTGGCGATTTGTGGGAACTCGTTGGCGATACACCGCCAAGCTCACCATCAACATCCCAAAACAACATTGTTGCCCGCTCAAACGCTCAGGAATCCCCTGCTCACTCATCGCCAATCCAGCGACATGTTCCACCGTCCCAAACGAATGAACATCCGGCAACTGCCATCTTGCCTCAGTCACCTGCTCCCAATCAGCAGCCACCAACCATACACCGCTCTGCGGGAAACACGGCCGTTTCCCAAACCCAATCTCCCAACCTCCCTATCATCCAAAACACGGCCGTTTCCCACCCACAACAAACAGCAACAAACGGTAAACAGCAAACAGCAATCAACCCACAACCAACAACCCTATACCGGTCCACAGAAAACACGGCCGTTTCCCAAACCCCAGCACTCCAGCACTCCAGCACTCCAGCACTCCAGCACCCAACCAGCCCATCACCCCATCACCCCATCACCCAACCAGCCCACCTTCAACGCAACTCTGAGCTAGACACCCCCTCACCCGAAGCGTTCACAGCTGAAGAGCCATCTTTAACTGAAGATGTGGACCCTAGCAGCCAAGTCATCCCAGCCGATATTGCCACAGCTGAGACCGTCGAGGCCCAACCGCAAGAAATGGAAGAAGGACTAATCGCCTTTGTTACCGAAGAACAGGTGGAAGGAGCAGCCTCCCCAATTCTGATCAACCGTCACGGCGTGAATGAAGAAATTCCTCTGTATGCCGAAAGTGACACTTTAGACCAGCTTTTATCTATCACGGGCACAACTCAAGAAGAAAGTGAAACGATTCCGCTCCACAGTACGCTAGGAACTGCCGAAGAAAGCGGCGACTCGCCGATCGAGGTCATGGTTCAACCTGAAGACGAGCCGGAAACGGCCGTTGCCTACGCCGACCAAAATCAACTTGACGACATTCTCACCCAAGCCGAGACCCAAGAAGAAGACGGTGTCCTGCCCATGTATGCCGACGAGGACACCGCCACCGCCAAAGCAGGGGACGTTACCCAAATCCAGCTCCAAAGAGACGGTGATGAAAACACCTATATGGTGTTTGTAAACGCTGATCGTTTAGACGATTTTCTCTCTGAGGCGGAAGCTGAAGACGAAGAGGATAAGCTCACAATTTTTGCAACCGAAGAAGCCATTGGTGATGAGGTTGAACATCCCTCAATGCTTCTCGTTCAACAGCAGGGAGAACGAGAAAAATATTTAGTGTTTGCCGATCCCGATCAGCTCGAAGCCTTTCTAGCTCAGGCAGAAATGGACGAAAAAGGCCCCTCCCTCATTGCCTACGCCGAGGAAGAAGGGGCCGAAGCCGACCTAGAAAATCCGATACCAGTCATTATGAAGCGACTTGACGGAGACGAAATCTGCATTGCTCATATCGATGAAGAGGAGCACGCTGAGTTTTTGGAAGCAGCCGAGCAATATGACGCCAATTTACTGATCGAAGAAGTATCCCAATTTGTATATACCGGACTCAAACGCCGTTTGCGCATCGAACATGAGCGATTAGGACGATAAAGATGGCCACCCAACTTGACGCAATCGAACGAAAAATCAAAGAAGCTGAACAAGAGCTGGCCAAGCGCACCAAAGAAGAAAATGATGCCCAAACCAATTTGGCCGAAATGCAAAAAAAGGCTGAGGCCGATCCTTTTGGAGTTTGGAAAGCAACGGCTAAAAAACAGCAAGAACTCCTAGAGAAAAACATTGTTCCCGCCAAAGAAAAAGCTCAGAAAGAGCTTGAAAAACTAAAAGAACTGCGGCAGGCTCAACTTGAGCTTATCGAAAAACGCAAAAAACGCTTAGAAAAAGAACGCGAAGCAATAAAGCGCATGAACCTCACAACGGGCGGTCTTCTGCCGGCTATGATTTACCCCGTTGATCGTGAGGGTGTCCAAAAAATTCAGGCTTTTGCTACTGTCAAGGATCAGCTTAAACCTATTTACTTTCGCTTCAATCCCAAAGATTACACCATCAAGAAAAAAGCCAAATATAAAGGAAAAGGGCTCAATCAATACAAAAACTACAACTTAGAGTTTGATACAGAAATTCAACCACGGCAGCTAACCATCAACTCAATCTGGTTTGACACTTCTGAAACTGGCAAAGACGTTCGGGAATACACCGACCGTCTTCTTAACTACGTGGAAGTGCAAGCCGCAGTTGGACAGTTTCAAAAGTCGAAAGCCATCACCCAGCCCCCCTTTGTGGCGTTTGAATGGGGTACGTTCCGCTTCATGGCGGTTGTCGAGTCCGTCACACTGGATTTTGTTTACTTTAAACCAGATGGCACCCCGCTGCGGGCAAAGGCCTCTATTTCATTTAAAGAGTTTAAGCACCGCAAGCTTTATGCGCGCCAAAATCCCACCAGTGGCGGTGGGCCTCATTCACAAACGTGGGAAGTCTCATCTGGCGACCGGCTTGACACTATCGCGGCATCAGTCTATGGGGATGCTACTCGATGGCGACTGATTGCAGATCATAATCAACTTGAAAACCCATGGAATTTGAAGCCAGGATTACAGCTTCAAATTCCACCAGCATGGACCGTGTAATGAACTGGAAAGCGGAATATTTCAATGGCACAGATTGTGATGGCGACGTTGTAACCGAACGGGATGAAACAAGCATCGGTATCACCAAAAAAGACAATCTACCCAAGCAGATCCTTGAACGGGGCGGGAAAAAAGATCAAACGGAAAAGTTTTCTGCGCGCTGGACTGGTCAACTGAACGGGCCTGGCAAATATAAATTCACGTTTGAATGTGACGACGGCATGCGCGCATGGATGGGCAATCTACAAATTCTAAACAAATGGAAAGACCATACGGGAAAACACACCGTTACCATCCAAATACCAAGTGGTCCAAATACGTTTAAAGTTGAGTATTACAACAACAGCGGCGCGTTTAAAGCCAATGTCAGCTACGAGCGGATAGGTGGGCAAAGCAAGGAAGAAACAAAAAAAGCGTGGCAAAACGTCAACGCGACAGGTCGCCTAACGCGCGGTGGATTAAAAGCGGCCCGCATCTATGAAGCAGACGATGATGGCCAGCCCGTTTATGGTTCTCAATACGCCATCATTTACTGCATGTTCAATCCAGCCTCTTACAAAATTAAAAAGAGCAACGCCGTAACGGTGAAAGGACTCGATGAAAACAAAAATTATGCCATTCAGGAAAACAAAGACAAGCTTAAACCAAGCCAGCTAACGCTCAATGAGCTTTGGTTTGACACAAGCGAAACAATTGGGAGTGACGGTCATCCTGAGGATGTTAGTAAGTACATTGATGAACTAGTTGAATTTGCTGAATCAACCACCGCTAAATATTCTCAGAACTTTCGGGATGCGGCTGATGCTAAATCACCACCCCCTAAGGTGGCTTTTCAATGGGGCACCTTCCGCTTTCTGGGCGTGATTGAATCGGTCAAAGCCAAGTTCACCTTATTTAGCCCCCACGGCATTCCCGTTCGTGCCAAGGTTACACTCAAGCTAAAAGAGTTTCGCCATCGTAAAGCATACCCTAAGCAAAATCCAAGCAGCGGCGGCGGCCCTATTGAGCGCATTTGGCGCATTAAAGTGGGTGACCGCTTAGACACGATTGCAGCGGCCGTTTATGGTGATGCCACCCAATGGCGCATCTTAGCTCAACACAACAAGCTACCGAACCCTATGTCACTTCAGCCCGGGCAGACGTTACAGGTACCGCCACTTTAAAAGAATTTTAGCTTATCAGTTTGTCAATTCATCAGTTCATCAGTCAATCACAAAGAGACTGACTTACTGAGTTACCAAATAACTGAACAAAAAACTATGAACATTGCCACGCTTGTCAGTCAAATATATATCAAAAGAAACGGTGAACGGGTTCGGTCAGAGCTGATGGCTAATCTAGCTGAGGTCATCGTTGAGCAGCACAGCTTACTGCCCGATTCGTTTTCTTTGCGGCTTTTTGATGCTCAGATTCAACTCATTGACAACAGCTCATTTGAATTGATGGACCAAATTGAAGTCGGTGCTTTAGCATCAGACGGTCAACCATTGCCGCTTATTGTGGGTGAGGTGACAGCTTTAGAGCCCAGCTTCCCATCTAGCGGCATTGCTGAGTTGGTTGTGCAAGGGTTTGACCTCTCTCATCGACTGTACCGTGAACCTAAAAGTCGGGCGTTTTTAAACGTTAAGGACAGCGACCTCGCCGCTGAGATTGCCAAAGAAGCCAATTTAATGGCTGAAATCACGCCAACCGAAATCATTTATGAGCACATTTACCAAGACAATTTATCTGATTTAGCTTTCTTGCAAAACCGTGCCTGGCGGATCGGGTATGAATGCTTTGTTGATGACGAAACGCTTTACTTTCGACCACCGATTGTCACGGGCCAAACGGCCGTTTCCCTTCAATGGGGTCAAGACAATCTCAGCATACAGCCTCGCTTGACGGTCAATGAACAAGTAAAAGAAGTGGTCGTGCGCGGTTGGGATATCGACAAGCAAAAAACAATCGTTGGTCGAGCGGCTGATGGGGCGTTATACCCCGAAAATGGGGAAGCTAAAAACGGAATGCAGTGGGCCAATCACGTTGGCTCCGGCACTAAAATTATTACCGACCAGCCCGTCATTAGCCAAACTGAAGCCAATTTACTGGCCACCGCTCGCATGGATGAGATTAGCGGCACCTTTATCGAGATCGATGGGGCAATCTTTCGCCGCCCTGACGTCCGAGCGGGTCAAAAGATCGAACTCAAAGGGGTGGGTGAACGGTTCAGCGGCACCTATTTGGTCACGCAAGCCACGCATCACTATTCCCAACAAGACGGATTAATGACGCAATTTAGCGTTTGTGGGTTGCGCGCGGGGCTATTGCTTAACCAGCTTCAGCCAAAGCGTGAAGCCTCAAATTGGCGGGGCGTGGTTCCCGCCGTTGTCACCAATAACAAAGACCCACGAAACTGGGGGCGCGTCAAGGTGTCATTTCCATGGATGGCCGAGGATGCTGAAAGCTGCTGGGCACGCACCGCCATCGCCGGAACAGGTTTTGCCACGATTCCGGCAGTGGGGGATGAGGTCCTCGTGGCGTTTGAAATGGGCGATTTTAATCGGCCATTTATTCTCGGCAGCCTGTGGAACGGACAAAAAGGGCTGCCCCAAACGGCCGTTTTTCAAAACGATGACGATCGGTCCCAAATTGGGAGCTGGGCCTCGGGCACGGGGCACCACATTACGCTCACCGACAAGATCAACCAAGCCAAGGTAGAAATTGCCACCTCAGCAGGGCACAAACTCCTGCTCGATGACAGCGGCAAGAAGCTAGAAATAAAAACAAAGGGCGGGCTCAAACTGACGCTGGATGACAACGGCCGTTCCATCACAGTCAACAGCAGCGGCAACATCAAGCTACAGGCCAACGGCAATCTTGATCTCAACGCCAATGGGAGCCTCAACCTAAACGCCAACGGACAGGTCAATGTAAAAGGCGCGATGATTAATTTAAATTAAAGGATGCGGTAATTGGGTAATTTAGTAATTGAGATACTGAGAGATTGATAGTGCTTAATCTCCCAATCTCTTAATCTCCTAATCTCCTAATTATCAATCAACTATGACCAAACCTGCTGCAAAACAAGGTGATCGCATTGTCGCCACAGATACCCATATTGTGCTAGTTCCATCGGAAACCGGTCCACGGCCTACCCCGCTGCCGCATCCATTTTCCGGCATGCTGAGTGGGAACCTGAGTATCAACGTGCAAATAAACGGCCGTCCTGCCGCCACGATGGGCAGTACCGCCAACAATACGCCACCACACATTCCCACCCCTCCGGGCACGGCTTTTCAGATACCCCCCATCAATATTGGCACCATTTTGAGTGGCAGCGCGCGAGTCAGAATAAACGGCCGTCCTGCCGCCCGCCAGGGAGATCGGGTGCAAACTTGTGCTGACCCAGTCCCAAACACAGCTGGGCAACTGCTCGTTATTGGCAGCACTGTGACGATTGGAGATTAACCATATGGCAACAGAAATTGTAGGACACGGGATAGGATTTCCTCTCGGCATCGGTGTGCAGGGTGGGTTCTCCTTAACAAAAGAACAAAGTGAACTCGAACAGGCGATTTCAATTATTTTAGGCACCAGCCCCGGCGAGCGCGTTATGCGCCCCACTTTTGGTAGCCGCCTGCAGGACTTATATTTTGAACCCAACAATCAGCAAACCGCCGCTCGTGCTGAGCAAATTGTCGAAGAGGCCCTTGGCATGTGGGAACCTCGCGTTACCGTCATGTCGGTTGAAGCTTATCCCGATCCCAATGCCGCTAATCAGTTGCTGATTGACATCAGTTACCAAATCAAAGCAAGCAACGATGAACGCAGTTTGGTTTATCCATTTTATTTAATACCCGAAGAATAGAAAAAGGCAGAAGGCAGAAGGCAGAGGGCAAAAATTCATCCTTCATCCCTCATCCTTCATCCTTTAAGGAAAATTATGGCACTAACAGCACCCGTTTTAGACGACAGAAAATTTCAATCGATTGTAGATGAAGCTAAAAAGCGAATTCCACAGCATTGTGAAGAGTGGACCGACCACAATGTAAGTGATCCTGGCGTGATGATGATTGAACTATTCGCCTGGATGACGGATATGATGCTCTACCGCATGAATCAAATGCCGGAGCGAAACTACATTAAATTTTTGGAAATGCTGGGCATTACGCTTGATCCGCCCGTGCCGGCTCATGTACCGGTCACGTTTTGGCTGTCTGCACCGCAGGAAACGGCCGTATTAATTCCGGCCGGCACTGAAGTAGCCTCAACCCAAACGGCGACCGACCGCGCCATCGTTTTTACAACCAGTCAGGATTTCACAGTCAATGTTCCTGAACTAACAACCGTAATCTCTGAAGTAGCCACCGATAAGGCGCATGAAAAGATGTTTAAAGCACACAATATGCGTCACCTGGCAGGAGGCCACGATCCACTATCTGTTTTTTCACCCCTGCCTCAAGCAAATGATGCCCTTTATCTTGGCTTTGCAAATGATCTCAGCCATCACATTTTAGGGATGGAGATGGTGTGGGATGTGGCCAGCGGCGCCGGGATCGATCCAACCTTGCCTCCCATCGTGTGGGAAGCTGCAACAGGAGATGAAAGCAATCGCTGGCAACCATGCGAAGTAGACATTGACACCACTCGAGGCTTAAATGCACCGGGACAAGTGCATCTCCATCTGCCCCAAATGCACCGGGTCAAGCTTAACGATAAGAGCCTGTACTGGGTGCGCGTGCGCACGATTGAGATCGCCGCATTTGAACGGCAACAGGGCATGCGCCCTTATCAGCAAACACCAAAACTCGAACAACTGGCTGTTCATTCATGGGGAGGGACAACCCCAACCTCCCACGCCCAAACAATTCATAATGAATTTTTAGGTCGCAGCAACGGCACACCTGGTCAAAAGTTCAAGCTTCAAAAAGCCCCTATCCTAGCTCGGCGGTCTGAAGACACGCTCCTTATTGAATTTGAAGACCGAATGCAGCACTGGCGAGAAGTAGCCGATTTTGCAAACTCAACGGGTGACGATCGTCATTTTACGCTTGACAGCGTGACCGGTGAGCTCCAGTTTGGTCCCGCCGTTCGGCAACAGAATGGTTCAATGCATCTCTTTGGGGCAATTCCCCCACGGGGCGCAACATTTACCTTTGCCCGATACCGCGTAGGTGGTGGGCTAGTCGGTAACGTCGATGTAGCCATTTTGAATACGCTAAAAACCGCAATTCCATATATTGCTCGCGTTTCCAATCGGCGCCCAGCGCATGGCGGGATGGACGCTGAAACGGTTCAATCTGCGATGATGCGTGCCCCGTTAGCGCTGCGCTCTCGCAATCGCGCTATGACTGCGGCTGATTTTGAATATTTGGCCCAGCGCGCCTTACCGTCTCACGTGGCGCGGGTGCGCTGTTTACAAGCTCGGCCCGTCGATTTGCCCAACATTCCACCCGGGCAGGTCTTTGTGCTGGTCGTTCCCAAAGTACGCTATCCAGCAGGCTACCTCTCACCCAATGAGCTTCAGCTTGAACGGCAGGAGATACAAACAATTACCGACTATCTGGACGAGCGTCGTTTGCTCACCACTTCCTTAAATGTCCGCGCTCCGGCCTATCGCTGGGTCGCGGCACAGGTGAGCTTGGGAGCGCTGGTAGGGTATGACGAAGGTCAGGTAGAAAAAGCCGTCTTAGCGAGACTTTACCAATTTTTAAACCCACTGGCCGGTGGCCCCGACGGGGACGGCTGGGCGTTTGGGCGCGATCTGTTTGTCGCTGACATCTATCAAGCGCTTCAGGATATGGAAGGTGTCGCTTTTATTCGGAGCGTTGAGTTGTTTCAATCGGCACCGGGCGGTGAACGGATTGGGAAAGCAGTGGAAAGCATCGATGTGGTTGCCCATGGTGTCATTGCCTCAGGCATGCATGAAGTTTTGTTTGTCTAGGTAACTTTCACAAAACATCTTGAAATAAAACGGGTCGGAAATGTGAAATTTTCCGAAAGGTTTTTCTTTTTTGTTGTGGTTCACTTCATACATTAGCAGATGCAGACATAGAGCAATAGATGAAAAAACGACGTAAAAAACGACGCAAACAGGATGAAGAGCAAGCCCTTATCAAGCCTCCGTCTCGCGAGAAAAGGCAGGATGAGGGCGAAAAGGTAGCAGTGCGGGAAAAACGGCCGTTTTCACCGCAGCACCTCGCATCCATGCAAAGGCAGTACGGCAACACCTATGTTCAACGCATGATTGCCGAAGAGCAAACTAGTTTGCAAGACGAGCTTGATAATGCCACAGAACACAGCTTTGACGCGCCAACAAAGCTTCGTCCTGGCGGGGTGTTAGAAGTCGATCTCAAGCCGGCACTTGAACTGCGGCACTTCAATATCACCGATCCAGAATGGGAAGCTCGCATTAAGCGTTGGGTTGGTATTGGCGGTGTCCAGCTTGATGATGCCAAAACACCGACAACCGACATTAAAGTACAGACGGATGGCAAGCTAGAACTACAGCTTGGTTCCACCCTCCCTAACCGGCTTCAGCGGATGGCCCAAGCGGTAGGTCAACCTATTGATCTGAAACGCCCGTTTGGTGAAGCTGGCCTGTCTGCTGAAGCCACGCTACACGTCGAGCGCAAACCATTAGAGAAACTGCCGCTCGATAAGATCGTGCCATTTTTAAATGAGCACAAACAGCAAGAAAGCCTCTTTTTACACATCCATTTACAAAGCGAGTTTCCCATCGGGGAGGATGGCACAGAAACGGCGCTATTTGATACAAACCTGCTGCTCGTGGCGGAAGGGTGAAACGTAACAAACCCGACGAATTTTCATAACTCGTCGGGCCTAGGAAAAACATTATGTCAAACAAAATTCTTTTCAACCTCATAATTGCTGGCCCTGACGGTTTTTCAGAAACCATTTCTCTCGTTGCTGGGTCGGTCCTTATTGGTCGATCAGAGGATTGCGACATTCAGCTAGAGGACGGCCAGGTGCAGCGCAAGCACGCTCAGATTGATGTCTCGGTCACCGACTGTACCATCACCGATTTAAGCCGCCGCCGCAGTCGAACCGTCGTTAATGGTGAGCTCGTTGAGGCAAAAACGGCCGTTTCTATCTCTCCGAACGACAGCATCCAACTCGGCCCCTTCACGCTAGGCTTGCAAGCCGTCGCCACTAACGGGGTCAAGAAAAATGGCGCGGGCAAAAATGGCAGCCCAACCAACGGCTCAACCTCTTCGCTCCAGATAATTGCGCATCAGCCTTCGGGGAATAATGGCAAAACAAACGGCCGTCATGGCAATGGTGGTCAACCCCCATCAAACCTAATGCCAGACTTCTTGAGATCAGCCCCGCCCCCCCCACCTGACTATTCGCTGGTCTCACCACCAGGATTAGGACGCCACAGCGTACAGTACCTGCAATATCTCCCCGGTATTTTTCATACCGATTTTGCAAGTCGTTTTTTGGCAATTTTCGAGGCTATCTTGATGCCCGTCAGCTGGAATGTTGAAAACTTTGAGCTATTCCTCGCTGCCGATACCGCGCCAGCCCCCTTTATCGACTGGTTGGCTGGCTGGTTTGGTATTGAATTCGATCATATGTGGAGTGAGGAACAAAGGCGGACCGTTTTGCGCGAAATGCATACCTTACTCGATCGCCGCGGTACAAAATGGGGCTTAACGCGGCTTCTTGAAATTTATACCGGCCGCCCTCCAGAGATTGTTGAGGTAGACCAAGAGCCCCACACGTTTACAGTCCGCTTTCCTTTCCGTGAACGGGATCTCAATAGGCCACTCATCGAAAAACTGATCGAAGCGTATAAACCGGCTCACACCAATTATTTACTGGAGTTTGACAGCAAACTAGATATTGATGTGATGTGGTCACAGCTGGAATTTTAAGCGTAGCAAAGTGGCTGATTACCAATTACAAATTACCAAATTAGCGAACTTATGAGCATATCTCAAGCAAATCAAGGCAAAGACCAAAAACCGAACAAACCTGTTCCTAAACCTCTCGAGCAGGTACAGGACAAAGAACAGCTACCAAACGAGTTTTCAAACCCGATGTCCGTTCAGCGCGCCGTCGCCGAACCGGGTGATGCGTCTCATTCCGCATTGCGGGGTGTGCAGCGCGCTTATGGCAATCAGTTTATGCAGCGTCTTGCCAACAACAAACCTCGGCACCGAGGCGATATAGTGGTGCAAACAAAGCTAACCGTCAATGATCCAGACGATCAGTTTGAGCAGGAAGCGGAAGCGGTTTCCGAAAGTTTGCCAACGGGCACCCACAGCACGCCCCCCTCGGCTGACGGGCCGGCCGCTCAGCGTCGGACTGAAAACGAGGCATCTCAGACAATTGGGGCTGAAAACGGCCGTAATCACTCAAATCATCAACCATCTTCAGCCCAAGCCGTTAACCCAACACCCAGCGTTGCCGCCCTGATTGCCAACCGCATGACGGTCACGTCCCCTGAAGATCAAACGGAAAAAGAGGCTGAAGCGGTATCGGATGCGTTTGGTCGCGCTCCGGAGCATGTGCCTCCTGTAGGAGAATCGCCCGTTCAACGGCAAAGTGACAATGGCCTTGAACAAACGGCCGTTTCTCCTCAAACCAGTATGCCCCCTATCCGGCGCGGCGTGCCGAACCAGCTCAAGGGCAATCTATTCCAATCAGCTGCAAAATCAGCCGCCACTCCCGTGTCTCGACAAACAGCAGAAGCAGGATTTGACGAACAAGAAGCCTTAACCGATGCGGGCTTGGAAACACCAGAACACGTGCCACCTCACGCCAATATGGATGAAGAAAGCGCGGCTAGAACGGCCGTTTCCGGCTACGACCATCAAAGCGGCAGCGTAGACCACAGCGTCGAATCCCAGATCGACCGGAAGCGGGGCGGTGGCGAAAAGCTGCCCAACGCCGTTCAGACCAAAATGGAAGACCATCTTGACAGTGACTTTAGCAACGTACGCGTTCATACCGATGCTAAATCTGACTCTCTCAATCGCTCGCTCGACGCTGAAGCATTTACAACAGGGAATGATGTCTTCTTTAGAAACGGCCGTTATGCACCCCACTCTGAAGGGGGTCAAAAACTGATTGCCCACGAACTGACCCATGTCGTCCAGCAGGGTGCGGCCCGGCCTAAAGCAAACGGCCAACGAAAAACAGCTAACAATCAACAGTCAACTGCTTACAGCCAGCGAAAAACAGAAAATGGAAAACAAGCAACAGTTAGCAACCAACAAACCGATCCCCATTCCCCAAGCGCCAATCCCCAATCCCTACAACGCCAACAGTCAATCACCACCGCTCACAGCATGCTCAAAGACGCGCCTAATCCCGTCATGCGTAAGGCAATGCGGGGATTCCTTAATCAGCAAATAGGCGCACCAACCGTGCAGCGGCGCAGTAAGGCAGACAAAGAGCGTGATAAAGCCAAAGCCAAAGCAGAGCGAGGTAAGCAGGTGGCTGAGAATAAGCGCTCTGATAAAGAAAGCGAAAAAGAAGGTCACAAAAACAACCAAAATGACGTGGCCACTAGCGGACCAAAAAACTTCAAACGGGAAACGCCTGATCCCAAATTCCCCAACAAGCAGCCTCAACAAACTGAATCGAAAGACAAGGTAAATGATGAACAGCTCGAAGGTGTTGAACCCAATGCTGACCTGGGCGGTTTTGGCTGGCTCGACACCAAATCAGAAGCCCTCCCAGATTGGGATACTGAAGTTCAAAAGTACGATGATTTCCAAGATGGCAACTTTGAGTCAATGGGTCTTGACCTTTCAGGACTTGAAGGAGATACAACGGGGATAGAGGTTGATCCGGCCGCTCGGGAACAAATGGTTATGGACGCCCTCAGCGGCGGCGTTGGCGGGGACGGTGATTTCCTCGCCCCGCACCATTTAGCCGTAGGGCACATCTCAGATGCTATTCCTTTTGGCGGCAATAACGCTATCGGGGATGAGTTTTACAGCAAGGGGCCTAAAGCATGGTTTGGCTCTACGAAAGATAAATTCAAAAAGAATTTCAAGGATATTGGCGAAGGATTTGGCGGTATTTTTGAGAGCGGTGCCAGCGGTTGGGCGCGCGCTGCCAGCGCAATCGAGGTCATGATCAGTATCCTAGAATTAGTCCGCAACGTCACCAACGTGCTGCGCACTATTTTTGATGGCCTGTATATTATTGCCAAAATTTTTGCAGCCATGGCCAAGCTACCGTTTGTAGGGTATCTGTTCAAGTGGGCGGTGCCCATTGTGAATGCGGTAACGGCCGTGTTTAGCCCCCTCGGCATGATGGTCATTCAAATCAATCTCCTGATTCGTACGATGCGCCCCATTGCCATTGCTTTCCGCGTGATTGACATGCTGTACTACGAATCTGATCCAGACAAATTGATGGATCGGCAAGCCAAACTGTTGGGTCACGTCAAAGGGATGCGCCAATCCGCCAAAGAAAACATTCGCCCTGGCATCTCCGATAAATATAAAGAAGAACGTCAAGCCGAACAGATGCTTATCGGGGCCGACGAAATGGAAGACCCCCGCGTTAGCCCCTTTAGCATTGAAAATTCTGCCGATATGGAAGCAGAGGACAAAGCAGACTACAAGCAAAAGTTCCTAGCCCAGTACGGCATCCCCGATGTGTCAGATTTAGCCATCGAGCGCTTAGAACAGCGCCAAGAAGAGCTACCCCCGCCCCCATTGGCAGAGTATGGCGCCACGCCCGAAAACGACGTGCGTAAACGAATGGACGCCAATGCAATTGCCATTATGCATCTGCGTCGTCAGCGTCTTGGGTTAGACAACCAATCTGAAGAAATAGACATGGCAACAGAGGTTGCAGAAGACCAAAAGAAAGTCTTTCAAGCTCAGCGGGATGTCGTTTCTGATAACCAAGAAGCGGTGCAACCCCACAAAAAAGATATTGCTCAAAAGCTCGACAAGCAGGCTGAACTGAAAGGTCAAACGACAAATACCAATAAAGAAGGCGGCAAAAGCAAAGAGGGTGGTGTCCAGCTCAAAGGGCTGGCGGGAATGATTATCAACTTTATTAAATTCTTTATGGGCCCCATCAAGAAAAGCGGCCAAAGCACCGATGGTAATCAACAAAATCAGCTCAAGGAAGGGCCTGAAAAGCAAATCGAAACATCCGACGCCACCATTGATGCGACCAACAAAGGCACGGCCGAAGCCGACAAGCGCACAGGTGAAACCAAGCAAGCCGAAACCGACGCCAAAGTGTCTGAAGACACCCTAGGCGAAACAGATGATTTCTTGAGCACCCAGCAAGATGAAGCCCAAGAAGGGATTGATGCCCTCCAGGAAGAAAAAGACGCCATCGAAGAGACGAAGAGCACGCTACAGGAGGAAGAAGAACGGCTCATGAACGACCGCACCGAAGCGGTCAATGATTCAGTCGACTGGATGGCGCAGTGGCGCGACACCCGCGAAGGCATTTTTGCCGATATCGAAGCAGAGCTCCAACAGCATTACAAGGACAACGAAGAAGAAAGCGACAAAGATGAAGACAAAGACAAGAAAGAGGGTGAGGAAAGCGATGATGAGTTTGGCCAATGGTCTGTTTATGATGAGCAAGAGGACATGGGCAAGCTTGAGGGTGAATATTTATCGGAAGATTTTGAAAAAGATGATGAAGATTATGAATTTGATATTTAACCAAACCACACTCCACCCCGTCATCTTGAGTTAGAGGCAACCCTATGCAAACCATAGACCAAATCCAGCAAAAATTCCAAAATCAAATCCATGCTTTTCGGGCAGCGGGAGATATCCCAAAAGTAGTTGAACTCCACGGCCGTTTAGGGCTCATCCTCTTCCAGCACGAGAGATGGAAGCAATCAGCGAAACAATATGATCAAGCCGCGCAATTGGCGCTGGCGGCAAACGAAACGGCCGTTTCAGCTCATCTCTATTACGCCCAAGGCATAGCCCTTCAAGAGCTGCCTCGTAAACAAAAAGCTGCCCAGCAAGCGTTCAAACAATCAGTTTTGCTATACGAACAGTCCAGCAACCCAAGCGGCGTTGAAAAAGCAAGGCAAGCCTTAACGGTCCTTAAGCTGCAGGCACAAGACATCGATGGTGCATTAACGGCCGTTGGCGAGCTCAAAAATTTGCCACCCGATCAACAAATCATTCGCCTCCGCCGTCGTGCTGCCATCTACCTGATGGCTGAACAGCCTGAACAAGCCGCAAGCCTTCTGCAAAAAGCGGCCGAGATCGCCATTGACCAACCCGCTCTCCTACTCGAAATCGAGCTAGAGCTACAGGTTATTGCGACCCCATCTCCGCAATCAAGCGACCTTTTTGCGGACCTGCTCAGCCGCGCGTTAAATTTAGGTAACTTCGAGCTAGTCGCTTCAATACAGTTGGAGCAAGCGGCAGAGGCGTTTATGCAACGGGCTTGGCAAACGGCCGTTTCTCACGCCGAAGCTGCTCGCCAAGCCTCACTTCAATCTACCGAAATCAACCGCTACATCACCTATCTCATTGCCTACATTATCAGCGCCCTTGCCCGCGAGCAACAACAAGACGATGTGGGCGTTCTCGACGTCCTGCTCACCTGCAAAGGCACCCTGTCTCGCCACCTCACGCCACAAATCGGCCAGCAGTTTAATCTCATTTTAGATTCACTGCTGCCTCGCTGGGGAGAAGCCCGATTTCAGGAAGCCCTAAGGCTTTATAGGGAGCAGGGAGCCGGGATTGGGAAACGGTGAAAATGTATTCAGTCAACAGCTTTCAGTTTTCAGTAGTTGGTTATCAGCTATTGGTTATTGGTTATTTATTCTCAATCATTCACAACCAATATATCAGGACACCAATACACCAATCACCCACCTACTCATACACTTAATTACCAAACTATGGAAACAACCAACCAACCACCCCTTCAAATAGATCTCAGTTTTAAGCATTTACAGATGATGCTTATGCGGGTAGACGTACTCATTCATCGCGAAGTACGGCGCTGGCAGATGGCCAATCAAAACGCAGCCGATTTACTGCGCGGCCAGTATATTTCCGATGCCGAAGTTGAAGCGTTGCTTAAGCAACCGTTTGGCACCCACTGGCGACATATGGTAGCCCCTCCGCCTGATGGCGAAGATGGGGCTTACACCCGCACTCTCGAGAATACTGACGTTCATATCCAAAAATTACTGGAGCAGCACCCCCAAGAGCTGCCTCGATTAACGTATCTCGCGGAGCTGTTTCGCTTATCGCCATTTGAAATAGATATGCTTCTTATTGCAATTGCGCCCGCCTTGGATTTAAGGTACGAACGACTCTACGGCTATCTGCTTGACGACGCGACGCGTAAACGGCCGTCTATCAACCTCGTTCTTGATCTCCTTTGCCCGCCGGGTCCAGATCGGCTGTTGATGCTGCCCCACTTTGATGATGACGCCCCCTTATTCCGTTTTGAGTTTTTGAAGAAAACGGCCGTTCCCGGCATCCCTAACGCCCCCTTGTTAAATTTGGCACTAACACCTGATCCAGCTCTCATCAGCTGGCTTCTGGGCCATTATCAAGCTCACGACGTCATCACAGACCATATCCGCTTTGAACAACCTCAACACCTCGATGAAGATCAGCTATTAGCGGGAGCGCGGCTTGAAAAATTAGCTGTTAGCTCTGCTCGTAATCCGATGGTGCTTTTCCACGGCCCGGATCAATTATCCCAATCTGCAGCTGCGAGGCTGATGGCGGCTCGATTAGAACGGCCGTTGCTCACCGTCAACATGCGCACCCTGCTCAAAACAGACATCACGCCCCACCGCGCTCTGCGCCTCCTGCTGCGAGACGGCATACTCACCCGCGCCGTGCCCTTTCTACACGGCTGGGACGCTTGCCTCAAAGACAACACCACGCCAGCTGACCTTCTGCGCCAACTGCTTGCTTATCCCGGCATCCTCATTTTGGCCTCTAAACAATCGTGGCAAATAAGTCGGGTGGCGCGTGAACGGCCGTTGCTTCAGCTCGAATTCCCCCTACCCGACTTTCAGCAAAGACTTACCCTTTGGCATCATTTTTTACAAGCAGATGATGAGCAGCTCAAAGTAGACAGGTTAGCAGGCCAGTTTATTCTCAGCAGTGGTCAGGTGCGGGATGTGGTCATTGCGGCTAACGATATGGCAGTCCAAAACGGCCGTTCCCTTAACTCAACTGACCTCTTTGCCGCTGCCCGCGCCCACTCCAACCCTCGCCTGTCCGATATGGCTCGCAAAATCACCCCCCGCTTCGGCTGGAACGACCTCGTTTTACCCCCAGACCCCGTTGAAATTCTGCGCGAAATCGTGGCGACAGTGGCAGGACGTGCCATCGTCATGGAAACGTGGGGCGTCGGAAAAAAGCTGGCTAATGCCGGCGTCACCGTCCTCTTTGCTGGCCCTCCCGGCACAGGGAAAACGATGGGTGCCGAGGTGATTGCAGGAGAGCTAGGGCTAGACCTTTTCAAAATTGACCTTTCTGGGGTGATTAGTAAATATATTGGTGAGACCGAAAAAAATCTCGAGCGTATTTTTAACGAAGCCCAAAGCAGTAACGCCATCCTCTTCTTCGACGAAGCAGATTCGATATTCGGCAAGCGGTCTGAGGTGAAGGATGCTCACGATCGCTATGCGAATATCGAGGTGAGCTATCTCCTCCAAAGAATGGAAGCGTACGATGGCGTTACCATCCTCGCCACCAACCTCCGCGCCAACCTTGATGAAGCGTTTACTCGCCGCATTCAGTTTGCCATTGACTTCCCCTTCCCTGAAAGCCCAGACCGGCTCCGCATTTGGCAAACCCTCTTCCCGCCTCATGTACCGCGAGATGAGGGGCTTGATTTTGAACTGCTAGCTGACCGATTCAAGCTGGCGGGGGGCAATATTCGCAACATCATTGTCAGCGCAGCTTATCTCGCGGCCAACAATGGACAAAAGGTGACAATGTCGCACTTGTTACACGGCACGCGCCGTGAGCTGCAAAAGATGGGTCGTCTTGTGGATGAAGACGATCTAAAGGCTTAAATTATGAGCAAACAGCAACAGCCTGACCAAAAGAATCGCGTACAAAAAACGGCCGTTTCTAAGCGGGCCAAAAAAGAGATTAACCGCTCTGCTGCTGGCCAGCAAAGCGGCTTAAACAACAGCATCGATAACGCGGGGCAACTCTCCACGGCCGATATGCAGGATATGCAGCAAACTTACGGCAACCACTTCCTCCAGCGGCTGGTTGGCGTTTCGCTTGACTCCAGCGAAGAGGAAGAGGAAACCGCCATGCGTTCAGCCGATGGAGAAGGCGGCCTATCAGTATCAGATGGCTTTGAAAGCCGAATCGATCAGGCTCGTGGGGGTGGCCAATCATTACCCGGTGATTTCCGCCAGCAAATGGAAGGGCAGTTCGGGGCAGATTTCAGCAGCGTTCGGGTGCATACAGATAGCGAATCAGATGCACTCAATCAATCTATACAGGCAAAAGCATTCACAACAGGCTCCGACATCTTTTTCAAAAAAGGTGAATACAACACCAGCAACAAGGATGGTCAAAAGCTGGTGGCGCATGAATTAACGCATGTTGTCCAACAAGGCGGGTCAAAACAGGGTGCGGTTCAGCCTCAGATGACCGTCAATCCACCGGATGATAAATATGAACAAGAGGCCGATTCGGCAGCTGAGCAGGCTGTTGAAGGGGCTGAGGCAAACACCTCCCCCACAGCATCTCCCCCAGCAACAGGCGGGGAAACGGCCGTTGCCAACGAACAAGCCCCTCCTGAAAAAGAAGCGAGCGGATCCGTCAGCGACGAAGGGGCAATCGACGAACTGATGTCTCTAAAAGATCATCCTGATGTCAAATACGCTACCGAAGAAGCCAACAAAGCTTCAAAACCCTCAGAAGGAGCAGAAGGGGAAACAAGCAAAGAAGCCTCAGAAAAAGATGCTGTCACAGCGGCTAAGGAAGAAAACGAAGAGTCAGTCACCGCCCCTGAGGAAGGGAAAAAAGAAAAGAAAAAAGAGGAGAACGATGAAGAAAAGAAGGAAGAGAAAGACGAAAAAGGGGTGCCTAAGCTAAAGAAAGAAGACACTGGTCCTTTAGAGGACATGAAGTACGATGAAGAAAAAATTGAGGAGCCAGAACCGCCCAAGCGGGTTCCCAGCTGGGACGAACTCGCCTATGGCACCGTGCAAACATTTGCTATTGACGAGGTCATGACTGAGTCACTCTTGCGGAATCAGCTTATCATGGGGCCAGAGTTTGTGGGAGCCACCGAAGCACAACCCGACGCCCCCGCTCCCGCTGAACCAGAATCCAAAGAAGAGAGCTCATCAGAATCCAAAGAGGAACCAGAGGTAGATAAATTTGACCTGATCAAAGATGCCTTTGTGGGTGGCGCCTCCTCAGGATTTTTAGAAGGCGCCACTGAATTTGCTACTGATCAAGCTACTGAAAACTTTCTCGCCCGTGGTCCTGGCAAGAAGATCCCCTACGCGGATGGCATGCTGGGTGCTGCACAAATTGCTATGGATCCTCAGGGATGGGCTGGCGGCGTCAAAGATGCTTTTGGTCAAAAAGGTTTCGACAAGATGGAATCTGGGTGGGACGCTATTGGGAAAGAAGCCACCTGGGCTGGCAAGATCGCTGGCTTTTTAGAAGCCACCATCGGCACGATTGATTGGATTACGACAATGTTAGGTCATGTCCAAACGATTTTGCAGATTGTCTTAATGATTCTTACCGGGATTGCTACGGCGCTCACCGCAACGGGTGTAGGGGCTAGTGTTGTCCCCGTTTTACTCAAGATCATCTCCTTCCTTGAGAAAATCAACAATATCATCTCGAATGTCACCAACTTTTTAAATGCGGTCAAAGCCCAACTACAGGTATTAGCCATTATTTTCCGCACCATCGACATTGCTATTTTTGAAGGCGATCCAGAAGAGCTAGCCGACAAACGGGACAAACTAAAAGCAAATGTCCAAGGGGTCGTTAAATATCACACGCAAAGAACGCTCAACAACAAATTTGGAGACGGCCGTAACGACAGAAAAGATCAAAAGAAATTAGATGACGCTAAAACCAATCGCCGCGATCAAATTGACACCATGGCAGGCGACGTTCCTGACCCTAAAACGGGTAAGTCAAAGCAGGATATGATCGATGATTATGAAAAAGACTTTGGCTCAAGCTACGATGTAGATAGCCGCCAATCTCGCGGGGATGATTCTGCAGATCCTGTTGACAAAGCTCGAGACGGCAAGCTTAATGCGGATGCTCAGGTGAAAAAGGCCGAAAACGATCTGCAAAATGCCAAAGATTCCATTGATAAGGTTGAAGCCCAAGAGCGTTTTAATGCGGCCAAGGCACAACAAGAAAACGCTAATGAGAACCTTTTCAACATGCAAACGGGCAAAATGATGGATGAAGGCGGATTATTAGGAACCGATTCAGCCCCTGCTCCTAAAGAAAAAACAAAGTGGGAAAAATTCAAAGATAAAGCTGGCGAATTTGATCAAAAAGTCTTGTTTGGCCAGGGTGGTGCAGTAAAATCAGAAGTTGGCTCCTTTAAGGATAGAAAAACCGACCGGGCAGGCTGGGCAGGCCAGCGCCACGGGGGTGGCGTCACAGGCCAATCCAACGGGCTATACGGCATGTTGCTTTCAGAGCTTACTGATGGGCAATATGAAAATGTCACCGCGGTGTCTTCAGCCATGATTGGTAACGTTTTTGGTCAAAACAACGGTGGCTCAGGCGACGGTGAAAGTGCTGACACGTCCGCCGCCCCCGATGGTCCCAACGTTGAAATCTCGTACAACTTTATTAATTACGACCTTCAAATTTATCAGCAAAACCGAACGCTCGACATTATTGAACAGCTTCCAGAACCACCTGATAGCGCCCGCCAAATTACGGCTTCCGCTGAAACGTACAACATGCTAGCAGCTCAGCAGGATATTGCCAAAATGCGCCAAGAAGATATCGCCATGCGCCAAGAGGATGCCCAGTCTCAAATCATCGAGATGGAAAAAACGCAAGAAATCTCAGCCACGAATCAAGCTGAGCTAGTTGGTGTTCAGCAAGAGGCAGCTGAAAAATTACAGGCCCAAGACCAGGAAAAAGCGGCCTCAAAGGACGCAGCAACGCAAGCCAGCCAGGCCCAAAGTGAAGCCTCAGCTGGACAAGGGTTGATGGGCATGATTATGGCCCCCTTAACAAAAATGCTGACCACCGTTGTGAAAGAGTTCACCGATCAAGATACCAGCAGCGGAACGGGCAGCGCTCATAAGGCCAACAGCGCCATGAAGGAACCGACCAAAGGGGCTGACACAGCCGTAGCCGGCGGTGATGCAGGTGTCGCTGAAGCCCAAGAGCGCACCCAAAAAACTTTGCGCGCCCAATCTGACGTCGCTCAAGTGCAAAAAGATTTCAAGGTGATGGACCAAACCATGCAAGAGCAAACCCTTAATGCAGAAGAAGGCATCACCGAACTTGAAGAGGCTCAAGACCAAAACCAAGAAGAAGTGGGCGAAATGGAAGAAGGCAAGGAAGAAGCCCTTAACCAATATGAAGATGGCATTGCCGAAGCCGAAGAATGGGCTGAAGAGCATCGCAGCATGCGCGAAATGCTGTTCGATCAGTTAAATGAAGAGCTAGCTGAGAAAGCGGAGGGTGAGAGGTAATTGGGTATTCGTAATTGGGTAATTAGGAGATTTTTGTTTGAGTGTGAAGGATAAAATCATGAATCAACAAATCAATAAACAATTAAAAACATTAAACAAACAGCTTAAATCAGCTGAACGAAAACAGGATCGGTTGGAAGTGGCCTCTGTTTTGAGCCAGCGAGCTGGGATGCACTCGCTCATGCTAAACTGGCAGGCGGCCGCAGACGATTTAAGCCGTGTGGCGGGGCTTGCTGAGACAGATGGAGAGCATTTCTATCAGGCACGCGCTATGTTTGGCCAAGCAAAAGCGCTGGGACATCTGCCGGAACAACATAAAACAGCGCAAAATGTTTTGAGGCAAACGGCCGTTCTTTTCCAAATGCTCAACGATCAGCACCACCAGGCCGAAGCCTTATTTGAATTGGCCAAATTCGAAATAAGCGCTGAAAACTACACGGCCGCTTTAGACACAGCATCTGAGGCTATTCGGCTGGTTGAACAAACGCCAGCCCAACATGAACAGCTGCTAGATTTATATCAACTCAAAGCAAACGCCCACCTATTTTTAATTCAGTTTGAGGAAGCTGTCGCTGCATTAAAAACGGCCGTTTCTATCGCCACCGCCCAAGACCTCACGGCACAGGCCGTCGACCTTGAACT
This sequence comes from Chloroflexota bacterium, assembly GCA_039029915.1. Lineage (GTDB taxonomy): Bacteria > Chloroflexota > Anaerolineae > Promineifilales > Promineifilaceae > QQUD01. Next base: position 18,816 of record JBCCFD010000003.1, on the reverse strand, counting down.
CCAAATTCAATCCTTTCAATCGCTTATCAACGGGGCCGATTCTAAGGACGCCCTTGAGCACCTAATGGCCTCGGCCCAAGCCAGCGGTAACGTGGCGGTAATTCAAGATGTTCAGCTAAGACAGGCTAATTTAGATTGCGAAAACGGCCGTTATCAACAGGCTACCCAAGCCGCTGAACAGATTATTCAAGCAGCTCGGTTCTCATCCGACCCCCAGCGCTTTATGCGCTACTTTTACGCCAGCCTAATCATTGCTCGAGCTGAAGAGGCCCAGAAGAATCGCGTTGGCGTGCTATTTGCCCTTCTGCGCGCCAAAGTCTATCTCGAAACACATCTCGACAAAAACATTGGTTTTTTGATCAATAAACTGCTCAACAAGCTGGAAGCAGAGTGGGGAGCCAACGTCATGCGTCAAACGGTTGCAGCGTATCAGGCCCTTGTGAGAGAACACGGGCCGGTGATGGCCTAATCAATTGTGAAATCAAAGCGATGTGATAGGGTTAGAGTCTTGAGTGATGTATTCGAGCATTAGTCGGTTGCTCTCTATCATCTCGTCTAATCAATAAGGCGCTACCCAACTGCCTCCCTCTAGCTCTACACGCTATGCTCCCCAAATCTCTCCATTACCCGATTCCTCCCTCCCCCCTAATAGTCCTCTCACCCTTTCATTTATTGCCATTTTCCTATTGAGAAACGGCCGTATTCCCAGTTCAATAAAGTAGAGAAATTATCTAACCGACCACCCAATGACTTATGGGGTTTGAGCCTTCCAATAAATAGGCAGTACGAACTTATGAAAAAAATAGCGGTATTTTTCCTTTTGTTACCCCTCTTCTTGGGGGCCTGTGCAGCAAACACACAGGTCCAACAGCTTGAAGCACGTGGCATATCCCGATTAACGATGATCTTTGGCGGGGCGTTAGGTCTCGTTTTACTCTTATCAATCATCGTTCTTGTTTATTATGCTGAAAAGCGGTGGAGCGTTTTGCAACTCATTCGTCCCTCCCGATGGCTCAACAAACTGCCTCAATTTAGAGAAGCCAAAGGGCTACAGCGCAAAATTAATAGCGGCTTCCAGGGCGTTCAGCGGGTCAAGCGGTATGTACCTTGGCTTGACAACGTACAGCTCCCTAAAATGGGTAGCACCTCCCGCAGTGGCGGCATGGCGGGACGACCTGAGTCACGCGGGAGAAATGGTATCCAGTCGAGCCAGCTGGGGGCAAAGGCTTTACCTAAACCGTTACAAAACGCCGCCAAGAAACTGAATAAAAACAAACCTAACCTGGTTAATGACTATGCGAATCAGGAGACCGAAACGACCGTTTCCCACCCTGCACCGTCAAATGCCACCCCAGATGAACAGCCAGTCATAGTATATCAAAAACAGGGTCAAGCAAACGGCAGCCAGCTCAACACAGCCGCTGCCCCAGCCACCGTATCGATTTTGCCAGAAACGGCCGTTGTTGAGCAAAGTATCACCCCACGTATTGCAATGGGAGACCTGCCAGAACTCAAGCAGATTCCGCTTGCTCAGCTTGAAACAATGAGTGGCACCAACCTCGTTGGCAGACAACTAGCCCGATATCGAATCGATGCTGTCCTAGAAGAAAACGAGCACAGTCATGTTTTCCAAGGTACTGACCTGACTCTTGGTCGTGCGGTCACGCTGCATCAAATTCGGGCTACAGCCCCTAAAGACGGTGAGCAATATATCAGTTCTCATCTACAAGCGGTGGCTCGATTAAGACACCCAGCCATTGCCCGCCTCCAAGATTGCCTCGACAGCGATGGCAGCATGCTCTTAGTGCATGAATTCGTTGCCGGCCCCAAAATTGACGACTATCTCAGCCATATGAAAACTAAATCATGGCAGGTCAGCACCTCACGCACGCTAAGCTTATTAGGCCAAATCGCTGAAGGGCTCGACGTGGCTCATCACCAAGACATCATTCACGGGAGCTTACATCCCGGGCGAATTTTGGTCGCTCCGAAAAAGAAACGGCTGCCAGATGGCGAAATAGAGGAAGCGTATCAAGCAAAACTAGCCGGTTACTGGATTAATCGCTTAAGTGATGTCTCTTCTCGCCCTACTTATCATTGGGCATATCTATCACCCGAGCAGCTAGCTGGGCAAGCTGTTGACGAACGAAGCGATATTTTCTCGCTTGGTGCAATTTTATATTTGCTTGCAACAGGCGAAGCCCCATACAAAGCAGTTACTTTTGAAGAGGCCCAAAAGCAGCATATCTCCCCCCCACCTTTACCAACTCAGCTTCGCCCTGGGTTACCACAACAAATCGAAAGCATCATTCTTAAGGCGATGTCTTTGGCACCACAAGATCGGTATCAAACTGCCCATGAAATGGCATCAGAGTTGAACCACGTGGCGAGTATTTTATTGCCGACAATGGATGAAGAGTTTGATGCACGGCTAACTAAATCAGCAGGCAAGCTATACGTCTACATTCTCTGCTCGGGCGAGTCGCCAAGGATTATTGAACTAGACAAGCAAACCCTTCACATCGGCTCAACTGTTGACAGCGAGATTTATTTGCCCTCTAAATCAGTCAATGGGCATCACGCTAAAATTGAGCGCAGCTTGCTCGGTTGGGCAGTCTCTGACTTGGCCAGTAAAAATGGCACTTTTGTTGATGGGGCACGCTTATTGCCACAGGTAGCTGAAGAGTGGACGCCAGGGCAAGCGATTAACGTGGGGCCGTACAATCTCATTCGTTTAGATGATGAGTCAATGTCAAACGGCCGTTTCGTGATTAACGGTGAAGAGTATCATTTAAACGGTGCTGATAGCGATCAAGCTCACCAAGAGCCGAGCGCTGTACTGAAACTCGATCCACTGTATAGCGAGGTTCGTCCAGGTGAAATGATCTCGGTACAACTCTCGTTGCGCAACAATAGTGTGCAGGTCGATCATTTCCATCTATCTGTTCAGGGCATTCCTGCCGCTTGGCTCACCATTTCTAATAACGATATTCAATTAATGCCGGGCGATGAGCGAAGCTTGCTGTTATCCATCGTTCCCCCTGCCGACCACACGGCCACGGCCGGACGATACAGCTTTACCGTAACGTCCGTGCCGTCAGCCAACCCAACTGAGCGCATTCAAGCTAAGGCTGAGTTAATGGTGGCCTCTTTTGAACAAATTACAAGCAGCCTCGATCCTAATAAGCATCGCAATAAGGGGACATCCTATCTTACGTTAACGAATCAGGGCAATATTGACAGTACAATTACGGTTTTTGCAGAAGACCCCGAGGCGCTGGTTACGTTTACGCAGCTTCCCCCTATCGTCATGCTACCACCCGGTGAGATGGTTTCTTTAGATCTACCGGTCAAAGGAAAACGGCCGTTAATTGGCTATCGTAAAGCGGCACCCTTTACGGTTGAAATAACCACTCAAACTGGCACCGAATCTACCCAAAATGGCCAGATAGACATACGGCCGTATGTGCCCACTTGGGCCGTATCAGTGGCGGGTATGTTGCTCATGTTCCTCTGCTTTGGGTCAATGTTTCTAGCCAATTATCGACAAAACCAAGAACAGCTTGCTCAAACCAATGCTCTTGCTACTCAAGCCGCTATTCCTGCTCCGACAGCCACCATCGTCTGGCCAACACCAATTCCGACAGAGGCGCCCATGCCCAGCAGCTGTGCGGCCATCAAGCAGCAAAATCCAGATGCCGAAGACGGTGAATACACCCTCTATCTAGGGCAAGATGAAGCCAGACCCGTGCAAATTTACTGCGCCAACATGGCCGCAATTCCCGCAGAGTTCATCACACTGAATGGAAATAGTGAAATGAGCAATTACGCCAGTGTAAACTTTCCCAACCATGAGCTTTTGACTCAATTTGAGCGAATTCGAATCCATATCGGCACCCTTCTCATTGATCCCACTGATCGAACTTTTGCCTCAACGTCTGGCTCCGTCCCCACTAATGGAGACCAGCAGGTGAATGATTTTGGTCGCGCCTTAGGTTGTAACGAAGGTCAGCTTGGCTCCGCAACGGGCCATGCCAATATCGACTTAACGGGTACCGGATTTGTGCTGTCTAGCGCCGTTGAGTTTGTAACCGAAGGGAAAGACATTGAAAGTTCGAATGCTGAAATTTTAGAAAACGGCACCATCGTCAATCTTTCGGTTAGCGGTCGCTGTGGCTGGATTTGGCCTAAAAACGGGCTCAACTTGACCTACACTGGCATCACAGACTTTACCGCTTCTTCCAATTAATTAATTTAATTACTATGAACAGCATCGTCAGACAAACATCCTCACGATTTAAACTTATATTCATTCTTGCTTTAATATTCATCGCGCTCTTAGGTGTTTTTTGGGTGACAAGCAGTCAAAAGGAACGGTTATTTATTGCCGTTGTTGGTCCCATGACGGGCAAAGCGGCAGCCGAAGGGCAAGACATGGCGAATGGGGCTCAAATGTACGTCGATCAGCTTAATGAAGCGGGCGGCATTAACGGCCGTAAAATTGAATTGCTAATTTACGATGACCAAAACGACCCAGAGCTTGCTCGAGAAGTTGCCCAAGATATTGCTGATAGCAACAACATTCTTCTTGTCATAGGACACATGTTTAGCTCAACATCTATCGCGGCGGGCGAAATTTATGAAGCGGCGGGCATCCCAGCAATTAGCGGCTCCGCAACGGCCGAAAATGTAACGGCCGAAAGAGACTTTTACTTTCGCACCATTCCCACCAGTCATGCCCAAGCCGCATTCCTAGCCAACTATGCGAATCGCATCATGGGTGAAACAAACGCAACCGTCATTTATGACAGTGACGCATTTGGACGTTCTCTGGCAGAATCCTACGTCAACACCTTTAGAGGATTGGGAGGCGAGATTCGTTATACGCGCATATTCAACGGAAACTCAGCCACATTAACGGATGACCTCGATAACATTGTTCGCGAACTCATTAAAGCAGAAAATGGTGATCCTGGTCTTATTTTTCTAGCGACCCATACATCCGAAGCCAAAGAGCTGATCATTCGCATGCGGCGACAAGGAATGGAAAACATTCTGATGGGGTCTACTGCTTTAGGGAATCCAAATTTTATCGAGCAGTTCACCGACCTACCGGAAGAACATTCACAGCCCGGCTTTTTCCTTGACAATCTCTACGCCACGACTCCCATCCTGTTTGATGTCGTTGGTGAAGAAGCCCAGCAGTTTCGCGAAGATTATATTCAGACTTATGGCTCAGATCCGGGTTTAAAAGCACCCAGTTATTACGATACGGCCACAGTCGCCTTAGCCGCTATCAAAAGAGCTAACGTGACTGCTACCCCTGAAACAATAGCGACGGACCGACAAAGCATTCGGGCAGCGCTTGCCGGAATGAGCAACCTAGAAACAGGCGTCAAAGGATTAACCGGTAATCAGTTTTTTAACCCGCTGGGCGATGTCATAAAACCCCTTTCGATTGGTGTATTTTCACATCAACGCTTTGTGTCTGCCCTAACGCAGCTACAACCTGTACCCGATTTAAAGCGCATCAGTGATTTGCAGGGCGAAATTGATGCGGGTCGTGTCTTAATCGTCAATGGCAAACATATGTATCGCACAAATGTCGTTTACACCGGCATCGATATCAATGAGGTGATCCAAATTGATACCAAAGCGTCCAACTATACAATCGATTTTTACCTTTGGTTTAGGCACCAAGGTGACTTTGACGAAACGAATATCCAGTTTGTTAATAGCCAAAAGGAGATCATTTTAGGGGACCCAATTGCTGAGGAGATTACGGACGGCTACGTTTATCGAGCTTATCACGTGAAAACAGAATTGGAAGGAGATTTTAATTTTAAAGATTATCCATTTGATACTCAATCTTTAAAGATTCAAATACGGCATAACGAGTTGCTCCGTGAAAATCTTATTTACGTCGTGGATGTTTTGGGGCTTCGCAATGACTCACCGGAAGAGATTTTAGCAAAGCTTGAACGCTCAGAAGCATTTAAATCAATCAGTGGTTGGCACATTAAGGATGCTGTTTATTACACGGACTTTTTCCGCAATGAATCTACCTTAGGGAACCCGAACTTTCTGCTATCGGATAGCGCCATCGAATTTTCAGACTACAGCACAGAACTCATCATCGAGCGGAATGTGGTGAGTTTCCTGTCAAAGAATCTATTACCGCTCATGATTATTTTAATGCTGGCTTATGTGGTGTTTTATATCCCTATTCAAACCTTATCACCACGCATCATTATTAGTGTGAATGCGCTGCTTACGATTTCGTTCTTTCATTTAAGATTGGGAAGTGATTTGCCGGGAATTGGCTACCTTATTGCGCTCGACTATGCATTTTACGGCATTTACATATTAATCGCTGGAAAACTATTGATAACGGTTCTGGCCAATCTAGCGAAAGAGCGCGAAGATTTTGATCGACTTGAGAAACTCAATAATTTCGGCAAGGTGGCGTATCCGGCAGCGATTGTGTTGGGGGTGCTGTTCTTTATTATTCAGTATGACTTAATCTCGCCACCTAGCTGGGTGAATCAGGTCCAAATTGCGCAACCGGCCAGTGCAGCAACGGAGCAGTTCATTGAAGCAGCGCAGCCTGCCGATGGGGATGTAGTCACGCTCAAATTACAATCTTGGCGGGTTGATGATTTAACACAGATGGAAAGAATCCTTGCGGTTTTCAACGAAAAACACCCCAATATTCAAGTCGAATTTCAGCCCACGGTCCCTGCAAAATATGATGATGCCTTAGAAACAGATCTTGAACATGGTATTGCAGCAGATCTGTTTTATTTGCGCTCCTTTTCTCATTCGCGAAAACTTATTGACGCAGGTTATATTGAACCCCTGACGAATTTGCCCGGTTTATATGAGAGCTTTTCACCAGATGCCCTCCAGCCGTGGACGTCAAGAGAGCAAGTCCCTTACGGCGTGCCGTTCATCGCGGTGTCACACGCTATTTATTACAATCAAGAAATATTCCAAGAAATGCTGCTGCCAATCCCTCAAACTTGGGCGGAACTAGAAGAGGTATCAATTCAGCTTCAAGAGGCAGGAATCATTCCATTTGCAAATGCTTCTGGCGATCCTTGGACAATGGCTGAGCTAGTCTTTATGAATTTAGCACCTAACTTTATCGGTGGTAAAGAAGGTCGGCTTCAATATCTCAACGGGCAGCGCTGCTTTAATGACAGTCACGTTGTTGATGCATTTACGGCCGTTTCTTCACTATCACCATTCTTACCTCCCGATCATCAATCGATTTCATATCCCGATAGCCGCTGGCTCTTTTTACGCGGTGAAGCCGCAATGATGTTTAGTGGCTCATGGGACATCTCCTATTTTGAAAATGAAGCACCTGATTTTCAATGGTCAATCTTTGCAACCCCACCCCCTGATGAAGAAGAAAGCCACATCACATTTCACGCTGACACAGCAATTGGACTAAACGCAAATTCACCCTATAAGGAAGAAGCCCGTTTATTTCTAACCTGGTTGACAACCAATGAGCTGGCCAATCTGCTCGGTAACGAACTTCCGGGATTTTTCCCAATGCACAATGAGCCACCGCAACTGCAGAATATTCGCGCGAACACTTTTTTAGCGCTTAATCATGAACGGGGGTTGGATGTTCGATGGGCTTGGCCTCAGCTGACCAAGAATATCCCCTCGGGATATGATTTAATGCAGGAAGGTACAATTGCGGTTATCAATAATGAGATGACACCTGAGGAAGCAGCTCAATCACTCCAAGCGGGTCTAGGGCAATGGTTTGAACCGGCTCAACGATGTGGGCAAACGGCCGTTTCAGCTACGAATGATGACTAGCACGGCCTTATTAACATTAGTCGTTAAGCAATATGTTCAAATTTTAGCGTTACAACATCTTGGGTTATGGCAGAGAAAGTCCGCTCAATAGTCGGATAAAGTCGATGAGTCAACCAAGCCTGCGCTTGTTCAGTTTGGACCCCAACGGTATAACTTTGGCCCTCATGATGAAGAAGGTAAGTATCTTTTAACAAGGTATTGAAAGTGGCTTTCGTCATTTGCATCTCAAGCTCATAAAGGGCAGTCTGCCATTGCTGAGACGCAATCGACTCGTCTTTTTGTTGAACAATGGTTTGAACTTCGGTTTGAATTTCAGGTGAGTATGGACGAGCTTGAGTCACATGAGCTTGAATGACAGGATCATTGGCTTGCGTCATCACTGACATTGATGATAACCAATCTTGAACAATACCCCCCACCCCAAACGGAAGCTTTTCCAGTTTAATCTGACTGTAGTGGCGCATCCAAATATTATACACAGGCGTGTGATCAAAATGATCATGATGCTTGGGCGGTAAGTGCGGTAGGCTGCTGTAGCAAAGCCAAAGTTCCAGGCTGAGATGCGCCAGTTGAATGAACTCTTTTGGCGGTGCTTCTTGCTCACGGGCACGGTTTATCAGGTAACCGGATAGCATTTGTACTGTAATACCGTTTTGGGTTTTGGCATACAAAACCCAGGCCACTAGTTGGTCTAACGTCAAATCGCTTTGCTTAATGATCTCTCGGCCCCGCCTGCCTTGGATATTAACAAGTTGACAAAAATGGTCTGTGTCAGAAACGGCCGTTTGCCAAAACGCATGGATTAAATTTTCAGGTAAAGAAATCCCAGCAGCAGCTAACGTGCTTATTTCTTTATTAGTTAGTGCTTTTATTAAGGTGGTTAAGTATTTATATGTGTCCCATTTTGCAATGCCAACGGTCTCATTTTGCAATGTTGCTACAGGGTGTGGGTCTAATTTTGCATCTCTGCGTAATATGTGAGTCTCATTTTGTAAGTTAAATGAATGCAAATCCATCGCTTTTGTGTGGGTGTGGGTCTCATTTTGCAGCGAGGCAGTCGTCGTTTTGCTTGTTGAGTGAGTCTCATTTTGCAACGCTAGCTTTGGCTGTTGGCTGTGAGCGTGAGTCTCATTTTGCAATACAGGCTTCGAAACGACCGTTTCCGTCGATTTCACGCTGATAGCCTGAAGATACAGCTCGAGGTCTGGCTCAGTCAAAGGATCATAAAGTTGGACTCGGTAAGTCGTCTCAACCTCATTTACGGCCGTTTTATGGGAGCGAATCAGCTCAAGAAACGGGAAAAATAGCTGATTTTTCGGCGTTTTGGAGTCAATCTTCTTTAACCATCGGAAAAGCGTCACTTTATCAATACCTAAAGCGTCTGCCAGCTGGGGTTTTGTAAACGTTACCTCATTTCGCTGTTCACCCGACTCTTCACGCAAATAACATTGGCTGCGGAGATAAGTTAGAAGAAAAGCTGGACCTGGGCCTAGCCGTTTAACCCATTCTTTCCGGAAGTATTGTGAGCCAATATAGGTTGACCCTGTTAAATGTGTATGTAGGGCCTCTGCAGCCTGCCTCACCTCAGTTTTTTGAGCAATCTTAGACCCGTAGACGCGTTCAATAACGTCAGCGATGGTTATAGGTTGGAATTGGGTGGCTGGATCATTCAAGGATGGTGTCAAAGACGGGGCGAGAAAGTCTGCAGCTGGAGAGTCAAGGGCCTGTTGCAGCAACGCCAGAACGGCCGTTTCTTGGTGCTTGATATTTTGAGATTGGAACCAAGTTGTAAGATAAGTGGCGTCTGCTGGTGTAAGAACATCGTCGAGCCGAACATGATATACTGTCGGCCCCGGTTTTGTGACATCTCCTCGGCGTTGGTATTTAATAGGGGCTCGAGAGATAAAGAGAGAGAGCGGCGTGTTTTTTTCCCCTAGCTCCGCTTTAATGCGATAAAAGTTAGCTCTGCTTGTACACGCTTCCTTATAGAGGCTTTTATCGTAGCATTCAAAACGACGCTTATTGCCAAAGCGATACGCTAACTGGCGAGCTGCAATAATTGTCCAAAATCTTGTGGGGTTTAAATAGGGCGTCCATCGTCGCAAAAAATATTTGCTGACCGGCCATATTTGGTCTGGCTTAACAATATCATTATAGTGTTGCGAATACCCCCCTACAATTAAGGGGGAAACGGCCGTATTTTGGCTCATTAGCCTTGTAACACACCAGAACAAATGTGCTTAGATCGTTTGATCTATATTGACAGTCAGATCGCGGTGTGCTATTCTCCTTACAGATTTAGGCCGCACAGGAAACATAAAATTCCTTCCCAATTAAGGGACTCATTCTGGTCAATGAGTATGCGGTTTGTGAATGTAAATGCCTAGTGTTCCCGCACTAGGTTTTTCTTTTATTAGCTTAATAGACCTCTAGCTGGTTGCTAGGCTGCTATCGACATCCTCTAAGGACAAGAGGTTTAATGCTTTGATGTCCCACCCACTCGACAGCTTTTTACTTTGAGTGAGGCTGTCAACAATAATGTGAGAGGCTTCTCTTGCTGATTGAGTCCACCCTGAATTCGCAAAAAGTAAAATGTAGATTTCCTTATTTTTTAGCGTTATTTTCTCTGCTGCACGAATGAACTGGTCAAACACAGCTTCTGACTCTTCCGTCTTTTGAAGGAAGGCATGACCTAAAACCAAAATGTCATCTCCAACGCCAACAACATTTAAATTACCGCCAGAATTCCATTCATCCCCTACATAAACAATCTGTCCCCATTTCGCATTAAGGGATTCATTGAGCATCCACTCTCTGCAGATTTGGGCCCACGCCGGTGTCAGGAACGATTCATCCATTTCTTCCTGAATCATGTCTAAAATTTCATCCACCTTACGCATTGCCAAATAGCTTGCATTTGGTGAAATATAGCGATGATAAAATCTTAGGAAGGGATCGACCAATATATGTCGGCCTGCATTTCTTGGTGGATTGGCGGCCTTGGTGATTGGCACTTCACGCACCACAAATTTTGTGTCCTGCAGTTTCTTTAGATAGAAGGAGACTTTGTTATTTTCAATCCCAGCGTGTTCAGCAATATCTTTATTGCGGCTCAAATCTGTGGCAAGCGCTCTTAATACCGCCACAAATAGATTTTCATCTTTCACATAATCTTGAATCAAAATTCGGGCTTCATCCGCCATCCAGCCGTAGCTTGGCAATATTTTGTCTTTTAAGTTGTCAATCACTGACAGCTTTTTATCGATTCTTTCCCAATATTCTGGGATACCGCCTAAAATTGAATAGAGCAATAATCGTTCATCTGAGGAATATTTAGGGAAGAATTGGGAGGTTGCATTAAATGGGAGTGGTTGAAGGTGCATGTGCTGGCTAATACGGCCGTACATTGGGGCACTCATTTGGATAAAATGTTTTTCAATTAATCCCTGCTGAGACCCCGATAGGCCAATCAGCAATTGGCTACTTTTGAGATTATGATCCCACAGTTTTTGCATCAAGGCAGGGAAACTTGGATCAGCATCAATAATATAAGTAACCTCATCGATGAAGAGGCACGCTTTTTTATTCTTTTTGGCATGAGCGGATAGAGCCGTTAGAGCTTGTTCCCAGTCAGAATATTTAAAATCTGTGGGTGCTTCGGCATCATATAGAAATTTGAAGAGTGCCCGAGAAAATGACCGCAACTGACCCACAGATGACGTCTTTTCAGCCATCCAATAAAATCCCGTTTCAGGGTTTTTACCAAGCCAGTGAGTTAAAAGACGAGTTTTCCCTACGCGCCTGCGGCCAGTAAGAATAAACAAGTCACTGCGCTCATTGCCCCATAGCTGGTTAATAAGCTGAATTTCATTTTTTCGCCCAACAAAATTATCCATCTTAATCGTTTAAAGTCACCACTTTTAAAGTCACCACTTTAAACATCTTAGCATTAATCGTTTAAAGTGTCTACTCTTTTGATGAAGATCACGATGTTTAAAGTTTGAACTTTAAACATCGTGTAGAATTAATAAACGATCTTGGCTTATTTGTCAAGTTAATTGTTGTAGTATCACAACATCTATTGAGCAATTACAACAATAGAACTCAAACCGTCACTCTGGAAATCAGCTTATTCTTAAAATTTTCTATCATTATTCAGCCCCCAAACTCACTTGTGATCACTTTTGAATCAAGGGGAGGTAATTCAAAAAAGTGCCGCTTTCATTATCAATGATCGTTACATTGACCACCTCTTCGGACCCTAAAACCACGCCACCACCAACTACCCCAAGCTGAAAGACAATTGATTCATCACCTTCAAGTAGCTCATCATCCAAAAGCTCAATTGGAAAAGTTTGGCGAACTTCTCCTGCAGCAAAGTTAAGCTCGGCGCTTTGCGGCAGGAGAAAATCAACACCCTCTTCTGCACTGCCCCCGTCTAGCTGAACATTGACTGTTAAATGATTCAACGAAGGCTCTGAAAGAACCACCGTGAGATTAAATACAGATGCCGACTCAACCTGACTCACATTTTCTAAACTAAATTCAGCCAGCGGGGGCATTTCTGAAACAGCAAAAAGCTCAAAGGTTTCATCAACATTTTCATCAGCGACGTACAGCGTTATTGATTCATCAGGTGAGAGTACAAAAGCGATAACATCACTATTATCCCCTCCTAAAGTCAGTAAAGGATCATTAATTTGTAGAGCAATGCCACCATTTAACGGCACACTAAACAAATTAAATTGCTCATTAACGTTGTCATCAGCAATAAATAATACCCGCTGATTACTGTCGCTGATTGAGAAGCTCGTAACATCGCCACTCAATGGTAATGGCAAATTCAATTTAGCTTCCGGGCTATCCGTTGCCTCTAAGGACACGCTGTACAGTTCAAATCGATCATCAACTTCTTGATCTGCCCTATAGACAATCGTTTGACCATCTGACGAAACCTGAAAATTAGACACGTTGCCATCCTGAACCAACGAACTATTCCGTTTCAAAGGGCGACTGTCATCAATGGGGGTTACAAAGAGTTCAGCCATGGTATCAACTTCTTGCTCTGCTAAATAAACAACATGGTTACCATCGGGTGAAATTTCAAAATCTATTTCTACATCTCCATTGAGTGGTAAATTTGAATTCAACTTGAGGTTTGAGATCGGCTCAGCTACACGCACACTATATAGTTCAAAAACCTCGTCGTTTTCCTGATCGGCACGATAAACAACATAATTTCGTTCTGGATGCACACGCACATGTCCAACATCTAACTCGCCATTTAGATCAGGATGAAGCTTGATTGATGCCCCACCCTCTACCGGCACGCTGTAAAGCTCATCGACATCGAGGCTATCCTGGTCAGCTCGGTAAATGACGTGCGTTTGAGTCAGATAGAATGCATTTCTTACATCACCATCTACAACTAAAGGACCATTTAATTTCACTATCGGTCCACCGAAGATTGGCGCACTATAAAGCTCCCGAACATTATCAGCCTCTTGATCCGCTAGATAAATTACCCGACTACTATCTAAGCTAATTTTATAAGTAATTACATCCCCAGAGGCAATCAGGTTCCCGTTGACTTGGAATGCGTTTCCGCCAGCCAATTGGGCAGCAAAAATTTCAAACTGATCATTTTCACTATGATCTGCGCGATAGATGATATGCTCACCATCTGGGCTGATTTGGAATGAGGCAACCTCCCTATCGGGAAGCACCAATCCATTCTCTACAAACGGATTGTTAACTCTTGTCTTGTTTGTCCCATCAATATCCACACGAAAGAGTTCAACCATGCCAGCGGGGTCTTCTGCAGCTTTATAGACAATCACATTGTCTGATGTAACATCGAAATCTAAGATTCCTGCCCCAGCCAACACATCACTTAGCTGTGTCGGAGGGGCGCTACCATCTACGGGCACGCTGTAAAGATTATAGACATCATCCGTACCAATATCCGCCACAAATAAGGCATACTGATTATCTGACGTAATGCTGAACCCCAAACCATAGCCTGAAAGAATAGGCAAGACGTCACGATTTGGCAGTAGCTCACCGTTGATGTTGCTAATGATGATTTCGGCGCTCGATCGATAAGAAGTTAATAGAAAAAGAGTGATAAAAAAAAGAATAAGTGCAATACGGCCGTTATTAATGAAACGATTCATTTATCGTTAGCTCCTTTTTGAGATTTTTGATGAAATGGGTGGGTATAGGGGTAGGAAGGTGCAACAACCTACCCCTTAGCACAAAATACGCTTAAAATTTTGCGCCTACCCTTAAAGAGAGTGCAGGTGACAGGACTATAGCAAACGAGAGTCACAACAGCGTCACAAGACCGTGATACAAAAAAACTAATCTGCTATTGCAATTGGTAAATACGTCTCAAATATCAATTCAGGTGGAATGGGAACTAAATTTAAACAATCATCTTCTTCATTTGGGGGATGCTGCGAGAAACGAACATAATCAACAAGCGCAAACAGGTCAGATCCGTTGGGAGCTTCATCCCAGGCGTTTGCCACAATGCCTACCTGTAGCTGTTGGGGAAGCATTGGCATAACGGCCGTTTCGACCTGCCGCCATCCAACCTCATTATCCATCCAGCGATAGCTATAAAATGTATCAGCTACACGGCACAACAACAGCCTGCCTTGGTACGAATTAAATGTTGTGGTTAACGTGAGAATCGAGGACGAATTAACCGTTGTTTTCACCTCTGAGCTTAGGTCTGTAGCCTGATAGCCAATATTGAGCATCACATAATTTTGTAATCCACTCATGTCGCTAGCTGGATCGCGCGCTACAAACCCGACCGAGTTAAACTCACCTGATGCAGGCATTGATGCTGGATCAACTGCATGACGATTACCCGCAATCACATAAGTTTCAGCCACAAAATTGCCACTAACCAATTTATAACGATACGGTGCCGTGTACATACCGAACCAGCCATTATGCACTTCTGAGCGCGGCACAATGCTCATAAACCCTGGCACGGTGTCATTTACATCAAGCAAATCGTAGGCGAGGCTAGGCCCCTCTTGCCAATCACCCAGTGAGGTTGAATTGTCGAACTCATCAGATAAACTGCTATTGTTTAAAGAAATTTTTTGCTGGGCGATAAGATGCCCAAAAGCGTTAAATAGCAGGAGGGCTCCTCCCAGTGAGGTTAGAATGAAAATGATTCTTTTTTTCACGTTATTCTCCAGTGAGTTAGTGGATAGAATTTAAGGGGTCAATGCTCAAGATCTGTTTTCCGTGAATCCCGTTTTTTTGAACCTCGGCTACTTAGGGGAACCGGCGCTTGGAAAACACCAGTTTCAGCAGGAAGCCGGCAGCTCAAACGACCTTTGTTATAACGTAGGCCTACCTATAAATTCGCGCCTTGCTCCCCTGCTGTAAGTTTTTTCGCTTTAGCTATCAACTGTTATCAATCGTTCTCTAGAATCAAGATTCCAATCTTGCTCTTGACCTCTCGAAAGCCCAATCGCTGATAAACTGGATAACCCATCCGAGACGAGAACAATACTGCATAATTGAAACCCTGGTTTCGTGCATCCAGCAAAGGTTTCAACGTCATCGCCGAGCCAATGCCTTGGCCTCTGGCTTCAGGTAAAGTCCCGACACCATATATCCCTGACACACCGGCCCCGTTGAAAAGGATGCTTGTGGCCACTGGCTTTTCATTTAAATAACCAACATACATTTTCAAAGGGGCTTGGCCCTGTCCACCTTTCATGGTTGCATCAACCCAGGCTTGTCCCGCATCGGCTGGTGCTTGAAACGATTCTGCAAAGACATCCCGCCATTGCTCCAGCGTTTTCAATTCGATTGCTCGGTTAATGGAGAAGCCGTCCGGTACCCGAATATCTTCATTCAGCGTGTGTAAATCTGCGATCATACTTGGATCACCGACCAGGTTCCCGTCAAATCCCCGTTCGATTAAACGCTGGGTCATGTCCGCAGGTTGTGTTTGTGGGTCAACCCACCAAAAGAAATAGGGTGCTTTGCGTTGATCAAACCATGCTTTGGCTTCATCTATCGCGTTGTCGACTTCACTGGCCGCTAGGCGTGCCCTCCATGCCCCTTTGAACATGGGATTGGTTGGGAAAGCATGATGGTAGCAAAGCTTGTCGGTTTCTACAGATTCAAAACCTGGCAAGACATGCATCGCTCGGAAGAGTTCATACAAGTTTTCATGGACTCGATTAGTTAATTCAGCTTCGGTTGGATTGGTCAGGATTTGGTAAATCATAATTAAGTTTCTCTTCTACTTCCTTTTCCTTTCTAATGAACGGCCTTTACTGACTAATGACGGATTAAGTAACTTTATCAAATAATCCAGAAGTTTATTTATTCTCCCTATTGGTAGAGTCACTTAGCAACATTGAGCCCTTGTTTTTTGCGGGGCTTAGTTTAAAAATGAACCATCTCTTTTTGCTCATCTTTTTTAACAATATTTTATAAAAACCCATTACGTTATGGCGAAACCAGTAAACAAACCATTTCATAATTGAACCTCTCTTACAAAAGGCCATTAAGGCAAAACCCTACCAAAATCATTTCTGTCAGTAGTTGGCGTCAAATCGTTATGGCCTTCATACCAGAGCTGGTAATTGTTTGTCGTTATCCTAGAGACATGGCTTGGAACCACTAGAGCTGACCCTGTAGGTAAATCCCCTCTAGTGGTTACCAATCTAAGGTAAAGAGTATCCAAAAAGGTCACCGCTTTCTGGGGAATCAGCTATTCCGTTTGAACCTTGGTGCCATATTTGAAAATCTAGAGGGGATATGCCATCTACAGAACTCGTAAACGTGTAGATGGAGCCTGCACTGTTATAATCATCACTATTAGCACCCATAACCAAGTCTGAAAGGCCATCCCCATTAAAATCTAGCGTCGAAATGCTTCTTCCAAATGCTAGGTGGTTAGCGGTGCTAAACAGGTCAAAAAGGAGCTCATGGTTAACCGCTGTTAAGCCTGAAGGCGACCCATATAATAGAACGACAGAACCCGTCCAAATACCGTCAATCCTATCATTATGAATACCAATTCCAATGTCGGCATATCCATCATTATTGAAGTCTCCCGCAGCTAAAGCACCTCCAAAATTTTCTATAAAAGAGGCCGTGCCGCTAATTTCAGGCAGATTCTGATGAAAAATTGGCGCGCCCAAAGCTGGATTAAGGCCATCGTTATCTCCATAGACAATATTTACTGCACCTGCCCCGAAGTGATGAAAATTATCTTTCCAAATGGATTCGCCAGGGCTACCAATAGCAAGATCATCATACCCATTGCCATCAAAGTCAGCCGCTTCTAGAGTCATTCCGAATTGGTCACCTTCTTCACGATGATTATCAACCCCATTACTGGCTGCCGAAATATCTTGGGGTGAGAGTGGGCCATCGAAAGAAGTGATTACTCCATTGGTTGACCCATAAACAATGTGAACCATTCCCGCCGACTCTAGTTCTTCCCCAAAATCTTCATAAGGCACGCCAATGACTAAATCGTCGAAACCGTCATTATTAAAATCTCCGCTCGTTAAGGATTCGGAAAATAGATCCCCACCCTCACTCTGATTCGGGAAAAAGGTGATGCTGTCTTGGGTTAAGTATTGGCTTGGCAATTGTCCGCCAAAGGTTGGGTTTAATCCTAAATCAGATCCATATAGAATGGTGACTGCACCAGCAAAATTTTCGCCGTATGGATCACCAATGACTAAATCATCAAAATTATCGCCATTAAAATCCCCTCCAACTAAACTATGACCTAGTTGGCCTAGATTCCCTTTTTGTCCTTGACTACCTATGTTGTTATGCGTCCAAGTATCAGTATGTGATGTTGATAGACCAAGGCTAGAGCCATACAATACCTGCACAGCCCCAGCGCCTGAAAACGCCCCTGGTATCCCAATTGCCAAATCATCAAACCCATCTTGATCAAAGTCCCCATACCCTAAGGTTTGTCCAAAATAAGCGGCTGTTTCAGGTGTGATTTCGTTTAAGCCGGAACTGTTTGCATGCCAAAATTGGTCGTCTAGGTTGCCCCGTTGCCCTGTCGCATCTAAACCATAAGCTGACCCATAAATTACATGAACGGCCCCAACATTAAAAAAATCATTGGCAGGCTCAATATCCTCAAAGAGCGCACCAACAGCCAGATCAGCGTAACCATCCCCATTAAAGTCTGGACCCTGTGGAGAAGTTCCAGTCGTAATATCTGGTGGCCCATCAAAATCAGAAACAATGGTGGGATGTAGTTGCAGCCAATTACTGGTGAATAAATCGTTCCAGATATTGTCCTGGAAAATCCCAATGAGTAGAAATGTTAAAATTGGAAGTATAAATTTTGTTGGATAGAGATTAGTAAGTGAATTGCTCTTAATCATGCAAGTATCCCTTTAAATAAAGTAATCAAATGGTTTGTTTTGGTATTTATTAGAGTTCGAAATAAAGACATTGTTCGTAAAAAAAACTTACGTACCATGTTTTGTAGAAAAAATTTGGTGTAAGCTGTCTATGGAAACGCCTCTCCAAAACTGTCAAATGCCTCAACTGAATCTGCTAAGCCATTGCCCCCTTGATGCCATTTTTGATAATTGATAGAAAATGTTCCATTGGTGAGGTTGGTATATGTAAAAACTGCGCCAGCTTTATTCGTGCCATTGACGCTGCTATTACTTGCCCCCACGACCAAATCACTGAACCCATCCCCATTAAAATCGAGCACGGAAATAGCATAACCAAATAATATTGTATTATTGATGTCATATAGCTCGTTGAGAAACAGGTTATCAGCTGCAGTTAAGCCCTTCGGAGTGCCGTTGAGTCGTAAGATAGACCCGCCCCATGAATTACCACCAATGTCGTCAAAGGGAATACCAATGACTAAATCGGCAAATCCATCATTATTAAAGTCACCCGCGGCTAAACTTCTGCCAAACTTATCATTACTTTCAG
>JBCCFD010000002.1:0-54310 GCA_039029915.1 Chloroflexota bacterium | reverse complement strand
TATTTATTTAATTTTGGCAAGAGTTCCTATTTTTTGCTTGTTCTTTTTGCTAGATCAGCTTAAAGTTCTTTACCTATGACTCAAACATCAGCATTAGCAGAGCAGTTATGGCAAGCAGTCATTGCCAAAGCGCATGAAGGGGGGCTTGACCCTGAAAAATTTAACGAAAATCATCGTCAGATCATTACCTTAATTGCTGAATTTTTGAATTCAATCCCATCATCAAAAGGCAAAAAGGGGCGTTCTTCTTTTTTAGGTCGTCTGTTTGGGCGGCAAGGCAGTCAGGAAAAAGCAGGTGACGAAACGGCCGTTCAGACGGTTCCACCCATTATCATCAGCGGTATTCCCGGAACAGGCAAAACCACGTTTCTTTACCTCATTGATGCCGTCTTACGCACCCAACATCAACTACCCGATAATATCCAAACGGTCATGACAAAACGGGATGGCACTACTTATTCGCTTCAGAAACGTTTCTTCTGCGGCATGGCCGTCAGCTTGCTCTCTGTGAGAAAATGGACTGAGCTTCTTTACTTTTACAATTGGGATGTAGAAACACACGGTTTTAACCCTCAGGATTTATCTCATTTTATCCAAAACACGCTGTTACCAATGCGCATCCTTTTCGCTGATGAAGTGGAAATGACAGGCTACTCGCCGACCTTGCCCGATCTAGCTAAGCACGGCATTTTGGTAATCGGTACTTCTAATCAATATGAATTTGCTCAATTGGATAGCTACCTAATTCCACCCCAAATTTATCAGTTTTCGGGTGAAGATATGCGTTTGGGCAACCCATCCGATGCCATCGTCACGGAAATTGACAAAGGGTGGACTTTATTCCAGTTAACGCGCACTCGAGAGACACAGTTCTTTGAAAAGCTTGCTTATCAAAGAATGATGGTTGAAGAAACGGCCGTTGTTCAACTCCAATTTGACCACGCCATAACTGTTCCTATGCTTGAGTCCGACTGGATTCGCTTTTTACAAAGCACAGCACCAAATTCAACTGGAGACCCTGGGGCATTTCCGCCAAACACGCCCTATATTCTTTTACTAGAACAATTTTCACTGGCTCAGCTACAGGGCAACTTTGACGCTATTATTCGCTTTGTCACTCTTTTTGATGTGGTGGAACAGTTTGGCATCGGCGTCTTAATTCGCAACGTCCAGCGCACCCCCCGACTTTCTCCCGACGCAATCCAACAGATGAAAATTTCAATCAAAACCCGCGCGGGCGTAGACCCAGAAGTGCGGAAGCGAACCGCCGCGGGCATCGATCGCTGGCTTTCTCGCTTAGGCCAAGCTGGAAACAAAGCAAATTTATTACTCTAGGGATCACGCTTAATGACCAAAATCCATCAAGACCGTATTCTCGTTTTACATGACGATCCTGATAGCTATTTCAAAGAACTCAAGACCACTTTCCCACAGCTCCCTATCGAGCTATGCCGTACCACAGACTCTGTGATGAACACAGTCGAAACGTTACAGCCTACCATTATTTATAGTTGGAAAAGTGCCAATATTACACATGACATCCAAAGGCGGGCCATCATGGCATCTTCTGTCAAGTGGGTCCAAATCGGAGGAGCTGGTTTTGATCACCTCACGCCGCTGCCTGAAGCAACGGCCGTATTCACGAACATGTCTGGCGTCCTAGCCGACAACATGGCCGAAACGGTGTTGGGCGCGCTGCTGATGCTCAACTTTCGCTTTCCCAAAGCGATGCAGCAGCAAAGGCAGCGCTTGTGGAAACCATATACTTTTCCAAGCGTGAAGGGAAAAACGGCTGTTATCGTAGGATTAGGTCAAATTGGGCAAAAAGTCGCCCAACGGTGTCAGCAATTTGGCATGACCGTCATCGGTATTCGCAACAACCAAACGCCCTTAGCCAATGTCGATCAGCTACTTCCCCCAAATAAACTCAGAGAAGTCCTACCTCAAGCAGATTATCTCTGCCTCCATGTTCCATATACCTCTCAAACACACCATATGATTGATGCCGAAGCCTTTGATTTGCTTCCCAATCATGCCCTCCTTATCAACACCGCTCGCGGTGGCGTTGTTGATGAAGACGCCCTACTCAATGCATTAAACACAGAATCAATCGCTGGAGCGTATAGTGATGTTTTTGAACAAGAACCACTGCCCGCTAAAAGCCTGCTTTGGGATGCACCAAACCACATCATCTCACCACACATTGCCGACACAATCGATGGCTGGGAAATTGCATACACTCAGTTTTTCTATAAAAACATACGCCAATGGCTTGCTGGAAAACCGTTATTGAATTTGGTTGATATACATCGAGGCTATTAATATATTTTTAATCAAAATTGGCCGTCAACCCCTTGTGAAATATTGCACAAAATGGTATAGTGTAAATATCCAGTACTTTGTTACTAATAGGTTGTATTTAATTAAAAAATACTTTAAATTGTTATTGAGTTAGTTGCCTGTCGCAGGTTCGTCTAAAAAGCATTGCATCAAGAGAATTTCCCACCTTTTTTTGAAGCCTGAACAAGCAATTTTTCCCACTCAACGGCTGTAATCACATACCAAATTGTAGCAAAATAGGGTTGTGCAATGAGGTAAACGAAAGGAATTCGTTTGAATACTAATTCAGCAAAAGCTTTTCGTTTCCGCGGTGAATAGAAATTTATTAGCCTTTTATGTAAATTTCACAAAATATCTTGAATTAAAAAAGTTGGAAATGCGAAATTTACATGGTGAAAACCAAAAATTTCAGCATCTATTTTTCAAGGTACTTTTTGGTTTTCACATATTTCAATATCTTTTCCCGTTCACAAAAGAGTTAGCAGAGGTGATGTGATGTATAAAGAATTCCGCGTAAGCGGTCGTTATGTGGCAAAGCACCCAGACGGCCGTTACAGCACCGACTTAGGTGTTGGGGCAACTGTTTTTGCCAAAGATGAAAAAGACGCAAAGCATATCGTAGCAAAGAAAACAATGAACACCTATGGATACATTAATTTTGAATGGCAATCTGTATCCATAAACAACAAATCTTTAGCAGGCTAATTTAAAGCAATATTAAAAATTAGCCATTAAGTTTCAAACTTTGTGTTTACACGCTGTTGAACATTCAACACTCAAAAAAGGCTCCGATGGAGCCTTTTTTATTTTGTGACAAATGTCTCTTTACCTCCATCTCCAGCTCCAGCCACGCATGAACTAAAAGAAAATGAGAACAGGGCTAATCCCATTGCTTGAAATGTGAGCTCTAAACGATTTGTGGTAAATGTATGATTTTTTGCAATTTGATACATTCGGGGCTGGGTAATGTTGAGATAAGAACGGCCGTTTTCATCAAACAGGACATCCTCACCCGCATTTATCTCATCGAGCCAGCGACCATTCTGCCTTACCCAAACTAACGGCGGTGCGTCCGTGGGCCGAAGTCCCAAAGCAAGCCCCACCTGATCAGCAGTAGGCCCAATAACGGCATTAATTTTAGCCGCCTCATAAACAAGCTGAATACGGCCACCTACTTTTCCACTATACGACATTGATTCTGGTCCCGCTTTCCATGCACCATCCACATAAAAATGCCCCATCATCTGTTCGTCTTCAGGTGGAACCTTATAAAATACGGTTTGGTCGGGCATATATCCAGAAGAATTGCCCAATCCGCCACCAAACAAACCACCCCCCTGATAACCGGCATAAAGTTCAGGTGTTGGCCGATAACAAACCGCTCCAACCTCATCTTCCTCACGCATTGGTGGCAACAATTGTGGAAAGTCGGCATTTGGATTGCCAAGGCGTAATAGCTGTTGGATAGCGCGCTCAGTTTGTTGATATCTTCCCTCCCCTTGGGCTTGATACCGAATATAGCCATCAGGATCAATTAACAGCTTCGTGGGCCAAGCTTTTACCGCAAATTGAGTCCAGTTCTCATATTGATTATCGAGCAAGACGGGATAATGTAAACCAAACTGGTCAATTGCCTGTTCAACATGCATTTTGGTTTGAGAGAATTTAAATTCAGGCGTGTGAATACCAATGATTTTTAGACCTAAATGTTGGTACCTCGCATACCACGCCACCAAATATGGTAATGTGCGAATGCAGTTAACGCAGGTAAAATCCCAAAAGTCTATCAACACGACGCTTCCGCGTAAATGCATCTTCGTTAAGGGGGCTGGGCTGTTAAACCAATATCCATCAGACAGTTCTGGCATGCGAACTGTTTTAGGTTGAAGCAAATTAGAAAGCATGAACCCATTTTAACGATTATTTAGGAAACGGAAAACTGACGCTGCGGTTTAATTCAAACGTTTTTTTTCTATTTTATTGACCGTTGATAATTTCTTCGGTGTTCGAGAAAGAGGGGTACGATACGCGCTTGATGGTAAGTAAAACGCAACAAATTTTCAGGTTTAACATCAGCAAAATGCGGTTTACTTATTTAGAGTGACAAAGGTCTTTTATGTGCAAAAGGTTTTGCAACTCACATATTCTCTGGACCAATAAGAAAGGTGATTAGCAATGTCGTTACGAGCATTAAAATTATCAAACCACCCATATTCAATTATTCCTTTTGCTATTCTGCTGGGTCCTATTATCCATTAAGCTAGCGAATAGGACTTAGGAAATTGGTCACACGGCAAATTTAGATAGACCTATTGTATTAACGTAAATTTTATGTTGAACCTTATGATTTAAGGTGTCTGCATAATAGAGCAATATGACAATGGAAAGTAAATCACTCTCAAAACCAAACGGTACATGATGTCGGCTTCGCTCAAACATTTGCTGAACAAAGCCACAAAATCGAGTGATCAACGGGTTCGACCGGCAGGAATAACATTTCCTAAATTCAGGAATAAGAAGGTTAAATGACACGAAAAGTTTCAATTTTAGATATTCAAAAACGCAAAGATGACGGCGTTCCTATTACGATGGTGACGGCTTATGATTTCACTGCCGCATCTCTCATCGACCAAACAGACATTGACATGATCCTTGTCGGTGACTCCTTGGGTATGGTCATGCTGGGGTATGAGTCAACGGTCTCTGTGACGATGGATGAGATGATCCATCACGCCAAAGCGGTGGCGCGGGGTGCCAAACGGCCGTTTCTCGTCGGCGACCTTCCATTTATGTCCTATGTTGATACGGCTGATGCGCTACGCAACGCTGGCCGGCATCTCAAGGAAGGTGGCATGCACGCTGTTAAGCTTGAAGGCGGACGGGAAGTAGCATTGACCGTTGAGGTGCTCGTGCAGGCCGGTATTCCCGTTATGGGACACATCGGTCTAACTCCTCAGCGCATTTCAAAACTTGGTGGATTTAAAGTCCAGGGACAAACGGCCGCTGATGCGGAGCGTCTCTTAGAAGATGCCCTGGCGCTCCAGGAAGCAGGTTGCTTCTCGATCGTTCTTGAAGCAGTCCCCGCAAAAATCGCTGAAAAAATAAGCTATGCCCTGTCAATCCCCACCGTTGGCATCGGGGCTGGGGCTGGCTGTGACGGCCAAGTTCTCGTGTACCAGGACATGCTCGGCATGAGTGAAAAATATCTACCAAGGTTTGTAAAACGGTACGCTGAAATTGGAGACATTACCATCAACGCCATGCAGCAATATGTAAATGATGTTCAAAACCGCACATTCCCCGCCGATGAGCACACCTATAAAATAAAGCGAGTGGAGCTTGATGCCTTTTTAGAAAAATTCGGCATCTTTGTTGAAGAATAAAATGAAAGTTTTCAACACTATTGCAGAAATCCAAGCGGCCAGATGGGAGAATCCCCGTTTAAGTTGGGGTTTAGTCCCGACCATGGGTTATCTTCATCAGGGACATCTCTCCCTTGTCGAAAAGGCAAGTCTAGACAATGAGCGCGTCATCGCCACCATATTTGTCAATCCAACCCAGTTTGCCGAAGGCGAAGATTTGAGCAGCTACCCACGCAATCTTGAAAGAGACTTGTCGTTACTTGAGAAAGCAGGCTGTGATTTCGTTTTTGTTCCCCAAGATAGGGAAATGTATCCGGCTGGCTTTCAAACGGCCGTTTCTGTCAATGTCATCACGAAAAACCTTGAAGGTGCCTCTCGGCCCACCCATTTTGGCGGTGTAGCGACGGTGGTCTCAAAGCTGTTTAATATCACCCAGCCAACCCGCGCTTACTTTGGCCAAAAAGACGCCCAACAAACCATCGTGCTCAAGCAACTGGTTCAAGACTTAAACTTCAATTTAGAACTCATCGTTTGCCCAACAGTTCGTGAGGCTGACGGCCTCGCGATGAGTTCCCGTAATGCTTATCTTTCCGAAGCAGAACGCACCCAAGCACCAATCTTGAATCAAGCTCTAAATGCCGCAAAATCAAAAATTTTGGCGGGTGAATCGGATGCCGAGCAAATTCGGCAATTGATAAAGCAAACGATTGAAACCCAACCGCTGGCGAAGATTGATTATGTGAGCGTTGCAAACGGCCATTCTCTTGAAGAGTTAACCCAAATCGAAAAAGGAGATTTACTTCTGTCAACGGCCGTATTTTTTGGAAAAACCCGCCTCATTGACAATCTGCCAATCTCACTTTGAAAACACCTCATTATGCTGCTCTTGTACCTGAATAAATGTGGTTCGTTTTGTCAGCTCCTTTAGCCGGCGCGCCCCAACATAAGTACAAGTTGAACGAATACCGCCTAAAATATCAAGCACCGTCGCCCCCACTGGCCCCCGGTAAGGAATCGTGACCGTTTTTCCTTCAGATGCTCGATAATTTGCCACCCCGCCCGCATACTTATTCATCGCCGTCTGAGAGCTCATCCCATAAAATTGACGAAACTTTTGCCCATCAACCTCAATCGTCTCTCCTCCACTTTCATCATGTCCAGCTAACATCCCCCCTAGCATTACAAAATCTGCCCCCGCACCAAACGCTTTGGCAAGATCACCCGGCACCTTACAGCCGCCGTCAGAAATAATCTGCCCGCCAAGGCCGTGCGCCGCGTCAGCACACTCAATAATGGCAGAAAGCTGAGGGTAACCAACACCCGTTTTCACACGCGTGGTACAAACAGATCCTGGTCCAATCCCTACTTTGATAACATCTGCACCACCCAAAAGCAACTCTTCAACCATCTCTCCCGTTACGACATTTCCAGCCCAAATAATTTTGTCAGGGTACTTATCTCGAACCTTTTTTACAAAATTCACAAAATGCTCTGAATATCCATTTGCAACATCAATACAAATCGTTGTAAGTTGAGGAAACTTAGCCATGATCAAATCAAGCTTTTCTTCGTCACTTTCACCTGTCCCGCTGCTAACGGCAACATAGTTCAAAATGGTCTCATCAACGGAAGCGATAAAAGCTGTCCATTCATCGATTGAATAATGCTTATGAATCGCTGTCAGCAGCTTTTGAGCACCTAACGTTCGAGCCATTTCAAATGTACCAACGGTGTCCATATTAGCCGCCACGATGGGCACGCCTTCCCAGCGATTGCCGCCGTGCAAAAAATTAAACTCACGCACCAGCGAAACTTCAGAACGCGATTTTAACGTTGACCTTTTGGGGCGAATCATCACGTCTTTAAACCCTAACTTTAAATCTGATTCAATTCTCATGGCTGTAGCATTTTCCTTCTCTTGTTCTCTTGTCGTTAACAAAAGCTATGTAAATCTCACAAGATATATCAAAATAAAATAGGATAGAAGCGTGAGATTTACTCGGTGCAAACCATAAATTTTTGAACCCTTTCCCCAAAAACAGCGAATGATTTGCACAATTCTCAAATTGGTCGCTCATTATATTTGAATACATTTTCAAGTCGAGAATCCTACACCAAAAACTATCAATTGGTTGCCCAAACCAGCCAAATTAGGCTGGTTGACTGACCTACATTGCAGATGTATAATGCGACTCGATGTATTTATATGTGGGATTCAGTCTTATTTCTAAAGAAAATACAAATCAAATTGGTTTAAGTAATTTACAAAAAGTCATCTTAAATTTAATAGAGTTGGACCTTGTAAATTATCAGGTAAATCACATAACTAACACATTGTTGTTCAAGTTAATTTCACTATTTTACCGAACTAATTACACAAATAAGCAGGATAGATTATGGCCCTAAAAGGCGACCTGCGTGACTTCTCTACGACGCAACTTCTAAATCTGATAAATCTAGCCCGTAAAACAGGAACCTTGAACATTCAAGGGATCAATGAAGTTGCAAATATGGCTTTTCGTGAAGGCAAGCTCATTTATGCTTATGTCGGAGAAGAAAACGACAGTCATTTAGCAAATATTTTACAAAACTCAGGTAAATTATCTGAAGAACAAGCAGGCATCATTCAGTCCCACGCCACAGGCAAGAGTGACAAGCAGCTAGGGCATCTTCTTATTACCGCTGGATACGTTACCCAAAATGACATTATCCAAAGCGTCAGGCAGTACGTTCTTGATATTGTCTATAAGCTTTTTACCTGGGGTGAGGGACATTTTCGATTTGATGCCAACAAAATGCCATCCCGCGACCATATCACCATTCCTATCGACCTTGAAAGCGTCATTATGGAAGGGACGCGTCGATTACAAGAGTGGGAAATTCTTCAGGAAGAGCTACCTGATTTGTCTGTCTCGCTTCGCTTCACAGACCAGCCAGATGCTCGCCTTAAAAATATTAATTTAACGGTTGAAGAATGGCGAGTCGTTTCCTTTGTTAACCCCCGAAACAGCATTCAACAAATCGCGAAAGCAAACAATCTCAGCGACTTTGAAATTAGACGAATTGTTTACGGCATGCTACAGGCGGGTCTTGTTGAATTTGTCGCATCTAAAAAGCCTGCTAAAGTCGCAAATGAAACTTCCCGTCGTCGTGGAAAACAACCAGAGCAATCTCCAGCCGCCAAACGGTCAGTTGTTGTTCGCTTAATTGATAGGATTAGGGGACTGTAGGTTTAAGTAGAGAACAAAAAACATCTTGAAATGAAACTGCTTTGTATAAGGTTTTGTTCTCCTGAAAGCAATTTTCATGGCCCAATTTTATAGTCAAGATATTTATTGAAAATTACTTGGATTTGCTTAGCAAAAAACTTGTTCTCAATCTTTTTTGAATCGGTCGTTAAATCACACGATTGCGTCTTAGCAAGTGTGGTTTTTCCAAAAACACATAAGGTAGTTGTTTATGCAGTCAGTCAAAATGGTCAT
The DNA here is from genome assembly GCA_039029915.1 of Chloroflexota bacterium. GTDB lineage: Bacteria > Chloroflexota > Anaerolineae > Promineifilales > Promineifilaceae > QQUD01. The sequence goes on along the minus strand of JBCCFD010000002.1, from coordinate 45,126 downwards.
TACAGGCCCCTTTGCTTCAGGTAAGACACAATTCATTGGTTCCGTTAGTGAAATTGATGTTGTTTCAACTGAGCGAAAAATCACCAGTAAAGCTGAAAAAGTTAAAGATTCGACAACTGTTGCAATGGATTTCGGCCGTATTACTGTTGGTGATGACCTTATTCTCTATCTTTTCGGAACGCCAGGACAAAGAAGGTTTGACTTCATGTGGGATATTTTATCTCAGGGGATGCTCGGCTTTGTTGTCATGGTTGATAGCACAAAACCAGAAACATTTAGAGAGGCAAAGCGAATTTTAGAGACATTTGAAAGTTATGCCTCAACACCCTATGTTGTTGCTGCTAATAAGCAGGATATGGAAGATGCTTGGGAGCCGGAAGATCTACGTATCATTTTGCGTCTGAGTGAAGATGTAAAAATTCTACCATGTGTAGCTACTGATAAGGAAACTGTCAAAAATGTTCTTCTAGAGTTACTTTACTCAATTCTCGACGAAATCGACAACCCGGAAGGATAAATTCTAGCAATCCAAAACTATACACCAGCTCTAAAACTAGCGTACTATCTCTGATATTTTATTGATGGTACGTTTTTGTTTTTCTTGTAAAAATCAGTGTTAAATCGCTTCACTTAACGTTTCATTTACATCCTCTTTACCTGCTCTTCACCATGATAAAAGCCAGCTAATGATACTATTTAAATTGATAAATGTTCGTTTGTTGTCTTTTCAAAATTCACCATCGAAAAGTATCAAACACCTCGCAAGGTTTAGTGATAAACTTGGGGAAGAGTTTGAGCTAGAATTTCAATTTGGAGAAGTGAAGGGACCCTCACAATGCAGTAGGATTATTAAGTTTTTTACTGTATTCGTAAGTTTTTTAATCTAAGATGGAGTTAATAACAATCTTCTGAGGTCGTCGTGAGTTCAATTGTCACTGAGCAAGGCATATTACATTATGAATCAATTGGTCGTGGGAAACCCATTATCCTACTGCATGGTTGGATAAATTCTTGGGATGTTTGGCGCGATCAAATGATTGCCTTAGCAAAGACAAAGCAATTTCGGGTCTACGCCTTAGATTTTTGGGGATTTGGAGACTCTTCCAAAACGGTCAATGGCAGTGCAAAATCAACCTTTCAGATTGATAGCTATGTTGAAATGGTTCATCAATTTATGAATGCGCTTGGAATAAGGCAAGCCCCAATTTTTGGTCATTCAATGGGGGGTACAGTCGCTTTGCAAATGGCGCTGACTTACCCAGAACGGGTTGATAAAGTTGCTGTTGTCGGGTCACCTATTGTTGGCCACTCCTTAAATCCCATTCTTCGACTTGCTGGCAATAGTTCAATTGCAAAATTGGTATGGCGTTATCCATTTGTACTCCATTCAATTATGCATATTTTACTTGCAGGCGACTCCACGGCCGTTCGCGGCATGATCTTTAGAGATGTCCAAAGAACAACAATCGAATCATTTTTCAAAAGTATCGGTGATTTACGCGAAACCGACCTACGTAACGCTTTGGCCAATCTCGACCTTCCCATTCTTGGCATTTACGGTGCTAACGACAATATTGTCTCACCTACAAATAGCGAATTATTAAAACAGTCTGTTGGTAATAGCAAAATCACAATGTTTGAAAATTCACGTCATTTCCCAATGACGGATGAACCTGATGAATTTCTAAAAACAATGACTTCATTCTTGATGAATGGAACAGCTCAAACAGACTTAGCAATGATGTAGTCGGTCTGCCATAAAGACTAATTACCTAAGTTAGTTGCTCGTACGATTGCAACTCTATTGTTAAAATAATTTTTGACACTTTGTAGAAGATAAATGAGACGAATTATCCTCAACGATAGCAATCACATAGCCCCATTTAATGAATCCGCTCGTGACTTGCAGGTTCAGAATAAACCCCTATGGTTATGGCAACGCGATCTTCTTAACGAAAAATACATTATCGAAGAAGAGCGTGAATATCCAGATATCAAGATCGCTGAAAAGCTTGAATCCGATGCAACCTTAACTATCATGCATCGGGACAACCTATTTTTTAACAAAGCGTTGCTTGATACTTTTCACGATTTAGCCTTAGCGGAAGGTGGACCATGTCAACTCGCCTTTAAGGCCGATGATCCCGCCATTAAGAAGCACGTTCTCCCTTTATCATCCAATCTTGTCAAAAAGGATGATGTTTACCTTGCTGAACTGTGGTATTTACCAGCTGGATTTAGCCAGTACAAAGAAGCACGGCCTATTATTGTTGACACAAAACCGCGTGAGCGAGGCTACTATCACATCCCTCCTTACATGGCGACAGAGTTTGGCGATCTGATTTATTGGCTGCCTGAAAATGTTTTTGTCACGATTGATAATTGGGTACACTTGTTTGTCGCAAACATTTTATTTGGCGTGTTTACACGCGGCGTTGATTCAGAAGATGCCATCAATAAGAGCTGGCAGAAAAAACTAAAAATCCTCTGGAAATCAGTTATCGAGCAGAAACACGTCATTTCTAACTCTGAAGTCGTCATCATTGGTAAAAATTGCAACATTGACCCAACGGCCGTTATTCACGGCGTCACAACGATTGGGGATAACGTTACAATTGGAGCGGGCGCCGTCATTGATAACTGCATGATTGGTGATAATGTCACCGTCTCACAGGGATGTCAGCTCATGCTCAGCGTGATTGGGGATGGGTGCTTTTTACCCTTTAGGGCGTCCATGTTTATGACGACGCTGATGGAAGATACTTCAGTTGCTCAAAATAGTTGTTTACAGCTCTGTGTCGTTGGCCGCGACTCATTTATTGGCGCAGGCAACACATTTACTGACTTTAATATTTTAGGTGGGCCACTACGAACCTTTACGCTTCAGGGCAAATTGGAAGATACCAACATGCTTATTTTAGGTGGCTGTGTTGGGCATCACTGCCGAATTAGTTCAGGCCACACTTTTTATGCCGCCCGTATGATTGAATCAGATGTGGTACTTATTGCCACCGACGAGAAACATATTATTACGAAAAATGTTTCTTATGAACAAAGCGATCATCATCCATACTCTGATAAATATGACTACCCAAGGCTCTATCCTCGTAAAGACGGGACGTAAGTCTTATTGCGTATTTTGAAGTTGCACTTCATTGTTCTGTATTGCAACTCTAGCGCGGAAGAACATCTAACCCCATTATGAGGAATCCGTTATGAAAAATACGTTTGCATTCATTATTCATCCGATTGACCCTAAACGGGATGTTAGCCGGAAATTCCCAATGTTGGGCAAGCTCCCAGCTTGGTTAATTGATTACTTGTCTCTCTTCTTTCCGCCTGTGTTTATATCGGACATTAATGGGATTCAATCGCAAGCAAACGGCCGTAAAGTGAACGGTTGGTTTGTCGCTTGCCCGCTTACCCCAAAACGGATGATGAGCCTACCCCCATCAATTGTGTACCGCAAAATTATTCAAACGGGTCGCTTTGCCGAACGTCTTGGCGCAGACATTTTAGGACTGGGTGCATTTACCTCAGTCGTAGGCGATGGCGGAATGACAATTGCCAAGAACCTCAATATCCCAGTGACGACCGGTGACAGCTACACAATTGCTTTAGCCGTTCAGGCGATTCATGAAGCGTCTGCACAGATGGATATACCCCTAAAACAGGCAACAGCCGCCGTTGTTGGGGCAACAGGCGCCATTGGCGCGGTTTGTGCGCAGCTTCTCGCTCCTGACGTCAAAGAGCTTGTTTTGGTGGGACGACGCCAAGATAAGCTGACAGAAGTAGCCCAAAAATCTACAGGGAATGGGCAGGCAGCAATTCAAACCTCAACAGAAATTAATGCCATTCGGAAGGCTGATTTAATCATTACCGTGACAAGCGCTATTGATGCCATTATTGAACCCGAACATTTAAAAACGGGGGCTGTGATATGTGATGTCGCAAGACCTCGCGATATTTCTTTGGAAGTGGCTCAAAAACGCCCTGATATTTTGGTTATTGAAGGGGGCATGGCAAAAGTACCCGGTGATGTTGATTTTGGTTTCAACTTTGGATTCCCTCCGCAAATGGCATACGCCTGCATGGCAGAAACGATAGCACTGGCTCTGGAAAATCGTTACGAATCTTTCACGCTCGGCAAAGATATTTCATTGTCGCAAGTTCAGACAATTGATACAATCGCTAAGCGACATGGCTTCGAACTTGGTGGGTTTAGAAGTTTCGAACGCGCTATCACCGACCAAGAAGTAGCCCTCATAAAAACCCACAGCCAGTCAAAGAAAAAGAATGCGACTCAAGCGATTTATGAGCGTGAACAAATAGTTATATAGCATATTCGCCAAGGATTAGCACATGAGCAACGGCCGTATATTGATAGTTGAAGATGATTTTGATATTTCCAATATGCTGCGGATCTTCTTTACGGGGCAAGGTTACCTCGTTGAAGTCGCGGCACGAGGAAGCGAAGCGATGGAAATTTGTCGGAAAAAACTACCCGACCTTATCGTCCTCGACATTATGCTTCCCGACATGGATGGGTTTGCGGTCTGTGAGAAACTACGCACAACTAGTCGCACCAAATATATCCCCATCATCTTTTTAACTCAGCGGGACGAACGCAGCGATAAAATTGCGGGCTTAGAATTAGGGGCCGACGATTATATTACGAAGCCATTTGATATTGAAGAGCTTAAACTTCGCGTTCGTCAATCCATTTCCACCCATAAACGACAAAATATGACCGATCCGATTACGGGATTGCCCAGTAGTCGGCTTATTGAGGATGAACTTAGGACGCTGATGAGCGCCCAAGATTGGTCTTATTTACATATGGTCATTGACAATTACAGTCCATTTAAGGATGTCTATGGCTTTGTAACAAGTGATGAGGTCCTGCGCTTTACATCAATGCTTCTCAATGAAGTCGTTGATGAGCTGGGTACGGTTGATGATTTTATTGGCCATCCCAGCAACGATACATTCATTCTAATTACAACGACAGAAAACATTCAAACACTCGTTGAAAAAATTAGAACCCGATTTAACGAAGGTATTTTATCTCATTACAATTTTATGGATCGTGAACAAGGAGGGATAGAGCTACCTAATGGAGATATTGCGCCGTTGATGAAGCTATCAATCGGTGTCGTTTCTGAAAAATCTCAGCAATTCTCGGATATCCGTGAAATCACCGAGATGGCCGCTGAACTTCGGCGGATAGACCAAAGGAACAATCATTAGACCATTAGGTTGAAATGGTGATTAATGCACATGACTGGCACATTCACCTCCGAAACTGTCTGGACAATTTTAGATGGTTTGCGCGAAGGTATTCTTATCATCGAAAAAGATGGCACAGTTGTATTTATAAATCAAGCGGCAAAAGAAATTTTGCTTCTTGACGACCCTATCACCTTTTCTTCATTATCTGAACTTTTTCCATCGACTTTAGAACTATCCTCTCTTCTGACGCCTCCTTACTCCGTCACCATCCCCTATCTAAATAATCATTATCAATTTAGTTCAAAACCGCTGCTAGTAGACCAACCGTCCCCGATTCAAATTTCAGTTGTCCAACAACAATCCCAATCTTCTCTCGATACACAAATTGTTAATCAACTATCAACATTGACCCGAATCAACAATGAATCGAGCCTAGACGAAAAGCTAAAAGCCGTCATCGATGGCCTTCAATCAATTGGGTGGGATTGGGTTGAATTAAGTTTGCGAAATGAATCATTTCATCCCACTCAAACGGTATCAACTGAAGGAATCGAAGGAACCAAAGAAAATCGAGACTTTTCTAATCAATTTTGGCTTGATTTATTTCATGATGAAGCGCTGCAAAAGCACCAACATGGTAATTGCTACTTCATTCCAACTGAAACGGATTGGTTACAAGAACAGTTATCTTCTCCCAACGGTTCTACCCCCCAACCAAAAAACTCAAAAGTTAATGGCTGGCAAAACAGCGATTTATTCTGTATTCCACTGTTAGATACGCAACAAAACAAAATTGGCCTGATTAATTTAGCCAAACCGCTTAGCGGGCTTCGCCCTGATTATTCAATGATGCAGGCTGTAACCCTTTATGCCCAAGTGGCCGCATCACTTATTGAAAATGCCCAGCTTATTGAGGAATCTTCTACTCAAAATCGAGAGCTTGAGATTCTATTTAATACCAGCCAGGCGCTGTCCAGCACGGTTGACCGGAAACAAACGTTAACGATTTTGGGGCAATATATGCTTCAGGCGGTCAATGCAGATGGATATACCATTTATCAGTGGCACGAACAGGCGCAGGAATTGGAACTTCTGCATGAGTTTGCCACAAAGGCTATCGGAGATGCCCCAACGCGAATAAACACGGCCGTTTCCCTGGCTGACAACAGCGAAATTCTAACCATCTTTAATCAACGAACCATAAAAATCGTTGATTTAGATCAACTCGACTGCTTGCCGCCACCCCGTTGGATCGATACGCCCACCGATTATCAAAGCGCCCTGCTGCCATTAGTAAAATCAGATGAGATTTATGGTCTTATCCAAATTATCAAACAAAAAGTCGATCAAGGGTTAGATGATGATGAGCTTCGCCTGCTGAATGCGATCCGAACCCAAGCAAGCTCAGCCTTAGAAATTGCCCTAATCTTTGAAGATACCTACGAACGAGAGCAATTTTATACCTCCCTTGGCAATGTCAATCTCGCTATTAATTTCACACTTGATCAAGACCGCGTTATCGACCTAATTTGCTCAGAGGCCATTCACATTTTTAACGTGGATGGCGCTTATATTTGGCAAATTACCAACAACACGCTAATTGGCTCCGCCGCAAAAGGCAAAAACGCTAAGGATTTCATTGGCACGCAGCTTGGTCGTTTCAATCGAGACAGTTTTGTCAGTCACGTTCTGCAGCGTAACGAGACTCAATTTATAAACGATGCCTCTAACAGCCCGTTTGTTATCAGCCTGCCAAAAGCTGACCAAATTCAGGCTTTGCTGGGCATCCCTTTAACTAAAGACGGTGAAGCCATCGGCGTTTTGATGTTAGCCGACCTTAAAAATCGATTCCGGTTTACTCATCGTGACATTTCATGGGGTTCTCTCTATGGTGTCCAAGTTTCTATTGGCTTACAAAATGCCAACTTGATTAACGAGCTACGCTATTTTAATGAAGAGCTAGATTCACGGGTGGCTGGCCGCACTCAGGAACTTAACCAGCAGAACGAACGGGTCAACATTTTGCTCCGGATCACGTCCGAGCTTTCACGCAGCCTCGATCAAGACCGCGTGATGACCCAAGCATTAGCCCTGGTAAATGAAGTAGCCAATGCCAAACAGGGTATTATCCTGCTCATTGACCAACCTAGCGGAGAGCTTTACTTTAGGGCCTCGCTAGGTGAGGCCAATATGCCGACAAGCAATAAAGGTATCCCCAGTGGTTTGAAAAAAACTGAGGGTTTGGCCGGCTGGATTATTGATAATCGCTCGGCTGTGATTGTTCATGACACCGAAGAAGACCCTCGCTGGATAGATTTGCCAAAAAGCCGTCATCATAAATCTGTTTTAGGCTTGCCGCTCATCTCGAATGATGAGGTGTTTGGTGTTTTGATGCTGTTCCACTCAGAAAAGTCTGCTTTTACGGCTAAACAGCTCGATTTGGTGGAAGCGGCCACGATTCAAGTCGCCAATGCCATTAATAATGCGCAACTTTACCAGCTTATTTTTGATCAGGCGGAACGGTTAGGTTCAGCACTACGTAATGAGATCATTCAAAAAGCCAATCTGGAAGCGGTTCTGGAAAGTATGGCTGATGGGGTACTGGTCTCTAACGAGCGAAACATTATTGAAATGGTCAATCATTCTGCCTGCACTATCTTAACGATGCCACGCGATCAGCTTAAAGACCGTCCAATCAATCAGCTCTTGGGGCTCTTCAGCCATTTTGAAGAATCGTGGCTAGCAGCCATTGAAGATTGGGGGAAAAACTCGGATCGAATTGAAGCGGGCATCTTTTTGTCTGACCAACTACAAATTGAAGACAAGTTCATTAATGTCAAGCTCTCACCAGTTATTTCAGACAAGCAATTTTATGGAACGGTATCTATCTTCCGGGATGTAACAAAGGAAGTAGAGGTTGAGCAGCTCAAGAATGAGTTTGTTTCAACCGTTTCTCATGAATTACGAACCCCTATGACTTCAATCAAGGGGTATGTTGATTTGATGTTGATGGGAGCAGCCGGCACGTTCTCAGATGCCCAAAATCAGTTCCTCAATGTCATAAAAAGCAATGCTGAACGTTTACACATGTTGGTTAATGATTTGCTTGACATTTCACGCATTGAAACGGGGAAGACGACCCTTGATTTACGGCCGTTAGACATCCCCCAACTCATTGACCAAATTGTCAACAACCATTTAATCGGCCGTATCCATGATGAAGGTAAAACGCTTCAGGTAGACAAACGATTTGATCCCAGTCTGCCGCTCGTTAGCGCAGATCAGCGAAGGGTATCACAAATCCTCACCAATCTGCTTGATAACGCCTTCAACTACACCAACGAAAATGGAAAAGTAATTATTTCTGCAACGACAAGCGGCCAGTTTGTTTACGTTTCAGTCGAAGATAATGGTATTGGAATTTCAGACGATAATTTATCAAAAATATTTGACCGATTTTACCGGTCAGAAAACCCCGATGTACAAAAAGTTTCCGGTACGGGGTTAGGATTGGCAATCGTGCAAAGCTTAGTTGAAATGCACGGTGGCCGATTAATTGTACAAAGTGAATTTGGTATTGGTAGTAAATTCACCTTCAACTTACCGGTCGTTGTTGAGGATGGTGATCCCACTTATGACTAAGATTTTAATTGCTGAAGACGACAAAGACATTCGCGATCTGGTTGTGCTTACGCTCCAATTTAATGGATTTGATGTAACAAGCGTTGAGGACGGTGCGGCGGCAGTAGAAAAAGCGCAATCAGACACATTTGACATTATTTTAATGGATGTTCGAATGCCGCGTATGACGGGATACGAAGCGTGTAGGCGTCTTAAAGAGATTGAACACACCGCTAACATTCCCGTGATCTTTTTATCTGCTAAAGGGCAAGATACTGAAATTCAAACTGGCATTGAAGCAGGTGCATCTGATTATATTTTGAAGCCATTTTCACCTGATGAACTTGTTGAAAAAATCAACAAGATTTTGAAACTGGCTGGTTGATAGCGAGGTATGTTTGTTGGTATGAGCATTACCACAATAGACGATGACAAGCTCATACATTTTGAGGTATTAGGGCGCGGCAAGCCCATTATCTTTATCCATGACTTTATTGGGTCATGGCGCTATTGGTGGCCGGCTATGCAGGGCATTTCGCGCAACTATCGGGCCTACGCCTTGGATTTGTGGGGATTTGGCGATTCCACAAAATCAAAAGATTTATACAGCATCGATACCTATGTTGACTTGCTTTATAAATTTATTGACAAACTGCAGATTACAAAGCCGCTCACCATCGTTGGACATGGATTAGGGGGCGTCGTTGGGCTTTCTTTTGCCAATAAATATCCCGACCAGCTTCAAAAGCTGTTTTTAATATCGATTCCTATTCAGGGGTCTTATTTAGACGGCCGTATTAACGAAAATACCTTTGACAACTACGTCTCAAAAATTGTCAATCGCGCCGTTAGTTTTGACGAAGTAGACAAAGAGCTTCGCAAAATCGACCAAGAAGCGGTCCGCTGTTTGGTCGATGAGATTCAAAATCGAGATTTTAATAATTACCTCGACAACTGCCCTTGCCCTATCATGCTCCTTTCGGGAGGCCAAGACCCTATCGTTCAGCCCTACGAAGGAAACAATACTCAAAATACGGCCGATAATCGGTTGATTTTAAGAATCGACGATTGTGCTCACTACCCAATGCTGGAAGAAAAAGCCAAGTTTAATCGTCTGCTACTTGAATTCCTAGCTGCTGATGATTCACTCTCAAATATCGAAGTCAAAGATTTTTGGTCACGTCGCGTTCGTTAAACAACGGCCGTTTCCTGCTCTACCAACGCCCTCAACAGCTCCCCCTTTTGTACAAAAACCACCTTATCAAATTTTTCAATCGTCAAAACAGCTCCTAATGCTGAAAAAAGATCGGGCCTTTTGAGCCAATCAGATAACTGCTCCTCTAGCCATTTATTGTAAGCGATAGGGTACCGCCTGTGGGTAATCATCAACAATTGCACAAACGTCCTTTGGGCTTTATACAATCTCGCAAACGCTTGAAATAAAAGATCGCGCTCTACCAAATATGGAATATAGGCTAAGTCATAAAGGCAGGCTTCTTTGACCATTTTCGCCCTTTGCGCCTGTAGGGCAGTCCCATAATAAGGTAACCACTCACTTTTCAAGGCTTCAAAATAAGGGCCAGCCGGGGAGATTGGCACTCCATATGCAATTTGGTTGCCAATCTCCAGCTCAAAACTGTCAGGACCACCACCATCATCCCAAATTTGTGGTTCATAACGGCCGTTAATCACGTCTAAGTGCACCGTCGTAAACGGACTGATCAGGCAAAATTGTTGAACTTGATCGTTAGAATTGGCAAACTCCCGCCAAGCCATCTCCAACCCAATCATTTCATCAGCCGAGGTACCTTTACTGACCAAGACGGCAATATCTAAATCGCTGATCGGTGTTGCCTTGCTTCTAGCACAGGAATTAACCAGTAAAACAGTATCAACGGCCGTATTCCGCTCAAAGAATTCTTTCAAAATTTCAACAACATTCAGGTGCATTGATGTTGGCAATAACTGATTCAATATAGCTATCCTCCTCTTTCTCAGTAAATGGAAATAAATCTTTCATTTTTATCTGGACTTACGCACCCTTCGACAGGCTCAGGGTGCATAAGTCCTGTTTATTTCAAAATCCTTAATTTTATTTACGAACCCTATCCGTTTTTGCCAATTAGATATATACTTAATCGACCCACTCAACCTGAAAAATAAAATATTCGCCTGATGATTATTTCGTCGTCAAATTGGGAATGGCTTAGGCTCCAATGATGGCAATTGAATAAAATAACCATGGTAAAGGCTTGCTCGCTGTAACCAATGATTCATCAATTCAGCCAGAGCAAGGTCCTTTTTATTTTGTAACGAACCAACATTTGGAAATCTTGCAAGAGAATCAGGCTGGAAACACACTTAGGAAAAGTATGACTACACAAAAATCAAAAATCATTTACACCAAAACAGATGAAGCACCCGCTTTAGCAACCTACTCATTTTTACCGATCATTGAAGCTTTTACCAATGCGGCAAATGTCGATGTGGAATTAAGTGATATTTCACTGGCGGGTCGCATCATTGCTAATTTTCCAGATAATTTGACAGACGCTCAAAAACAGCCAGATGCCCTCACCGAATTAGGCGAACTCGCTAAAACGCCAGCCGCCAATATTATTAAGCTACCCAATATTAGTGCTTCAATTCCCCAGCTCACGGCCGCGATTCAAGAACTTCAAGCCAATGGCTATGATATTCCAAATTACCCTGCAGAACCTCAAAATGAGGCGGAAGCCGCCATTAAAGCACGCTATGCTAAAGTGTTAGGGAGCGCGGTGAATCCCGTTTTACGTGAAGGCAATTCTGACCGGCGTGTGGCGACGGCCGTTAAAGCCTTTGCCAAGAAAAATCCACATTCAATGGGTAAATGGGCAACTGACTCTCGCTCACACGTTGCCCACATGTCAGACGCCGACTTTTTCAGCAACGAGCACTCGGTTGTCGTTCAAAAAGCCGGCAATGTGCGAATTGAGCACGTTGATGCCGATGGCAACACAACAGTTTTAAAAGAAAAAACGGCCGTTCTCAAAGACGAGGTCATTGACGCCACGTTTATGAGTGTGGCTGCCCTACGAGCCTATTATCAAGAGGCCATCGACAGCGCTAAAGCAGAGGACCTCCTGCTTTCACTCCACGTCAAAGCGACAATGATGAAGGTCTCAGACCCTATCCTTTTTGGCCACGCGGTCACCATCTATTACAAAGATGTCTTTGAAAAATATGCGGACTTGTTCGATGAAATTGGCGTCAACCCCAACAACGGTATCGGTGATGTTTACGCCAAGATTCAATCATTGCCTGAGGCTCAAAAAACGGCCGTTGAGGCCGATTTGCAGGCTGTTTATGACACCCGCCCCCGCTTAGCAATGGTTAACTCAGACAAAGGGATCACTAATCTACACGTGCCAAGCGATGTGATCATTGACGCCTCGATGGCCGCTGCGGTCCGCTCATCTGGCCAGATGTGGGGTCCCGATGGCAAACTACACGACACCAAAGCGATGGTTCCCGACCGTTCATACGCCACCATGTATCAAGAAATCGTCAAGTTCTGTCAGGAAAATGGCGCTTTTGATGTCACCACAATGGGAAATGTCTCAAATGTGGGTTTGATGGCTCAAAAAGCGGAAGAGTACGGCTCACACGACAAGACCTTTGAAATCTCGGCAAACGGCACCGTTCAAGTTGTTGATGATGAAGGCCAGGTGCTGATGAGCCATGCGGTTAACCAAGGGGACATTTGGCGCATGTGCCAAACAAAAGATTTGCCGATTCGTGATTGGGTAAAGCTGGCTATCAGCCGCGCCCGTGCGACGAGTCAGCCCGCCATTTTCTGGCTTGACAGCAATCGTGCCCACGACGCGAATCTAATTGAGAAAGTTAACCTTTACCTTAAAGATCACAATACAGATGGCTTAGATATCCAAATTATGGCGCCTAAGGATGCTATGCGCTTCACGTCCGAACGGGTCAAAAACGGCAAAGATACCATCTCCGTAACGGGTAATGTGCTTCGTGATTACCTTACCGATCTGTTCCCAATTTTGGAGCTGGGTACAAGTGCCAAGATGCTCTCGATTGTGCCGCTTCTAGCCGGTGGTGGTTTATTTGAAACGGGAGCTGGTGGGTCAGCGCCAAAGCACGTTCAGCAGTTTGTTGGAGAAGGACATTTACGCTGGGACTCTTTAGGTGAATTCTTAGCGTTAGCCGTCGCTCTTGAAGAGTTAGGTATGAAAACGGATAATGAAAATGCGCTTATTTTGGCACAAGCCCTTAACAAAGCGAATGGCCAATATCTGGATAATGCTAAATCCCCCTCTCGCAAAGTGAATGAACTAGATAATCGCGGCAGTCATTTCTATTTAACTATGTATTGGGCCCAAGCTCTAGCCGAACAAAATAAAAATGAATCACTCAAAGATAAGTTTGGTCCAATTGCGCTTCAGTTAGCTGATAATGAGGCTAAGATTATTGAGGAACTTAACGACGCCCAAGGTGACCCAGTAGATATCGGTGGATATTATCAGCCCAATGATGAGCTAGCCTCTGCTGCAATGCGACCCAGCATGACGTTAAATGAGATTATTGATTCGATTTAATTGGGGATTAGAGATTAACGATTAGTAGATTGTAAAAAGTGAAAAGTAAATCAAACTTTTCACTTTTTACTTTTTTACTCAAAGCAACTCTTTTAGAGCCTTTTCAGCTGTCTTATATTCAAACTGAAACCCTAATTCTGTGAGCTTGGTTGGAAGCACTTTTTGCCCATGCAGCACCAGATTTGATGTTTCGCCTAGCGCGAGCTTAAGTGCAAAACCAGGGGCGGGAAAGAAAGACGGCCGTTTCATCACTTTCCCAATTACTTTTGCCATTTGGGCATTAGTCAATGGTTCTGGGCCTGTAATATTGATGGGGCCAGAGGCATTTTCATTTTCTAACAGGAACATCATAGCATTCACAACATCATCTACGTGCACCCAAGAAATATATTGACGGCCGTTACCCAATGGCCCACCGGCAAACAGGCGGAACGGCAATATTGTGGCAGGAAGTGCCCCACCCTCCAACGTATATACAATGCCAATTCGCATGCTTACACGCCGTACGCCAGCCTCCTCAACAGATGCAGTTGAAGCTTCCCATTCCTTCACCACATCGGCTAAAAAGCCAGAGCCTACTGATGACGATTCAGTCAAGGTTTCTGAACCCCGATCCCCATAAAATCCAATAGCTGAGGCTTGAAGGAGATATTTGGGCTTTTGCTCGGCGTTCTGAATGGCTTCAACGACCGCATGGCCGGCGCCTAAACGACTTTGTAAAATACGATCTTTCCGTTCTTGGGTCCAACGAGGAGGTGGAAAACCTTCTCCTCCAATGCTCTCACCAGCAAGGTTAATAATAGCATGGGCACCATCTGCAAGTTGACCCCATCCGGCAGCTGTTTTAGCATCCCATTTTTCATATTGAACATTATTCTTAGCTGGGTACTTTTGAGGATTACGACTTAAGACAACAACTTCATAATTTTTTTGAACAAGCTTGTCGACTAATTTTGAACCGATTAATCCAGTTCCACCTGTTACAATAACCCGCATTTTTTACTCCATTTGACAAAATCTTAACAAAATAAACAAAAACTGCTGTTTGCACAGTTATTTTATCTTAATGCACATATTTTGTCTATGTTCCAGAGCTTAGGGAACACGATTTGATATTACCAGCCTAACAGATTTACCCATCAAATCTCTCACTAATTTGCAGCGCTTGCGCGAGCTCTTCAAGCCGCACAGGTTTACTGATGTAATAGTCCATCCCGGCACTCAAGTATTTTTCTCGATCCCCTTTTAAAGCATTGGCTGTTAAAGCGATGATATAAGGCTGTTTATCTTTTGGAAACTGTTGTCGTATTTTTTCTGTCGCGGTGACACCATCCATCTCCGGCATCTGAACATCCATCAGTATCACATCATATGCTTGTCGATTTAAGGCTTGGATTGCTTCTAAACCATTTCCGGCTACATCTGCCCGAAACCCGATTCGCTCCAGCATGCGAGTGGCTACTTTTTGATTAATGACGTTATCTTCTGCCAACAAAATGCGTAACGGCCGTTTAACAGCCTGATTAGGAAGATGGTTTGTCTTTTGAAAATCCACCCCATTTAAATCGCTCGGTTCTTTATAATCCGAGCACCCAATAAGCATGCTTAAAAGTTGCGATGGAATAATCGGCTTTTTGATCGTCCAATATTGATCCACCTCATTAACCATTTTTGGCCCTGCCCAAGGGAGCATAACCATCACGGAATGTTTATCTTGGCACTGAATTTTGCTTAAAAATTGGCGATTCGCGCTTCCATAATGATCAATAAGTGCATGATCAATCAAGAAGGTTGTCGGACCCTGAACATGCGAATTAATTTCATCCTCTTGAAATGATGAGAATGAAATCGGCACCATACCCCAAGCCGCCATCTGATTTTGCAGCGTTTGCCTAACGCCCTCATCGGGATCCAGAATAACCACTTTTTTCTGATTCAGCTGTTGGAATAATTGAGGTTCTTGGGCATATCTAGACGGTTTAACAACCTCATTTTGAACCGTAAAATGAAAGGTCGTACCAATATTAGGTTCACTATCTACCCAGATTTCTCCCCGCATTAATTCAACCAGCTGTTTTGAAATCACTAACCCTAAGCCAGACCCACCAAATTTGCGCGTGGTTGACGCATCCACTTGGGAAAAAGGCTGAAATAAGCGACTAAGCCTATCCATGGGGATTCCTATGCCGGTATCTCGAATGGAGAATTGGAGGCAACTATGATCGTGAACATCAGTATCTACATTCAAAGATACACAGCCAGTTGACGTAAATTTGATAGCGTTGCCGAGCAGATTCACCAGAATCTGCCGTAAACGTGTTGAGTCCCCGTTAATCGATTGAGGCACCCGGTTTCCAATTTGGGTCGTTAGATTAAGCCCTTTTTCATATGCTTTTGCCGCCATCAGTTCAATCGTAGACTCTAATAGCTCATAAAGGTCAAAATCATGCTTCTCAAGCTCTAGTTTTCCCGCTTCAATTTTTGAGAAATCAAGAATATCGTTAATGATCGTTAGAAGGGAGTCACCACTTTTCCTAATAATGTTGAGATTATCATATTGTTCACTATCAACGGCCGAATCTAGCAACAGCCCCGTCAAGCCAATAACCGCATTTAGTGGGGTTCTGATTTCGTGGCTCATATTAGCTAAAAAGTCGGATTTTGCCCGATTTGCAAATTCAGCCGATTCTTTTGCCTTCACGAGCGCTTCCTCTGCCTGCTTTCTATCGGTAATATCACGAATTACAGCAATGATTTGATGCTCATTCATGCGCGTGAATCGAATTTCAAAAAAGCGACGCTGCTGCCCAAAGGGTAGTGAATAATGCATACTCACATTATTGCCTTGATTAGACGTCCCCGTTATCGCCATCAGTATGCGAGAGCGCAGTTCTACTGGCAGAAAATCAATTAACTTTTGTCCAACCATATCTTCTGGTAAGCCGTAGCGTGAGGATGGCTCATTAAAGCTGTGATCTAAAATGACTGAATCTAAATTAAGCCTTAAAAATAGATCGGGCAACGCCTTAAAAACTGCCTGCAATTCAGAGGCCATCATGCGTAGCTCTAATTCAGCCTTTTGGCGCTCCTTAACCCGCTTTCCTAAAGCTAGCGCATTGGCTTTTAAAGAATCTTTTAAAAGAGCGTTGTTAATTGAATTGGCGGCTCGACTCGCAAACACTTCGATAAGACGAAGCGCTTTTTGATCAAAGGCATCAAGCGTGGGGCTCTGCAAGTCGAAAACGCCGATCAGCTGTTGATCTGAAATCAAGGGAATAACAAGTTCCGAGAGCGTGTTTGTATCTCCCTGCTGATAACGGCCGTCTTTTTCCACATCAGACACATAGAGCATCTGACCAGACATGACAGCCGAAGGAATCAACCCTGAGCCAGGTACCTGAATATTATTCAAATAAGCGTGCTTATACTTTCCTTTCTGAACAATCCTATCGAGGCGAACTGGTGTTGAACCAATGATAGGTTTTCCCATTTTGTCCAGTGGCATCGGTTGACAAGCAATTAAAATATCACAGCTTGCAAAATCAAATTCCTGAACAACAATATCCCCAATTTGACTAGCAATCTCCTGCATTGAGCCAGAGAATGAAAGTTGCGCCGCAGCCCGATATAAGCTCGCAATCTCATCGTGATTTTCTTTCAAGAGCCTACTTGTTTGAGAATCATTCAATTGGGATTCAGTTGCTTGAATCGGCAACTTTTTGTTTTGTATGGCAACAGGTGAAAGCGTGTCATCCTGTTCAGTGTTTGGTTTCAACTGATTTAACAACAAGCCCGTCTCGTCTTGTTGAACGGTGCTTTCGCTAGATGATTCACTTTCCTTTACCTGTTGAATATTTTTTTGACGCATACTTGCCCCACCAATCTTGAATTTACTATTAGGCAAACGAAATAATCACCTGAAGAGATTTAGCAGACAAATATCCGTTCACATGAAAATACTATAGTGTGGCAGTGTACTAAATGTTGTAACCAAAACTGATAAGATTTTGGTCACAACATAGGGGGAATTATGTCATAGAGTTTGGGGAATAGGGCTGATCAAGTTCTAAAATTGTGCCAACCTTTGACGCATTTGCTAAAAGATCGAGGGCAGCCGTTAAGATTTTCCGCTGGCCTGCTGCATCGTGGGGAGCACCGAGCGGCCGCCCCATGGGATAAGGTGTCAAAATGATTCGGGGTAGCGTCATGGCTTCTAGTCGGGGACGGAATGCTTTTGTGGCAATGATGACCGTTGGAATACCCGCTTCTTCAAATCCTCTGGCGATGTGTCCCACGGACACATGACAAACCGGTCAGACTGGGACTAAAACAGCCCCTTCAATATTTTGAGATTTGAAGGTTTCGATCCACCCCGGCAAGCTCTGTGACTGTAGGCGACGCTGCGCAGCTGCACCGACAAACGAGTAAGCTGGCGAAACGGCCGTTCCTACCATGCCCTCGACATCAAGCTCACGCATCCGGTCGATGGGCAATGCCACATTTCTATCCGCCTGCACACCACGGATATCATACCCACCATGCCGCACACAAAGCTGCTCATTTGGCGTTTCTAAAGGCACTTCAGATAATTCTGGCGCATGCTTTAGAAAATCCATAATACGCGCTGTGGCTTCCAGTTGAGTCATCCCTTTTACACCAAAAGGTTCGGGATCATCTCCCTCAACAAAATGTCCAGTTGAGGTTAGCAAGCCAATTCGCATCTCGTTTACAGGTTTCTTTAAAGGGGTAAATGGGCCATCTTCGTAGGCTGAGTAATTAGACTTACTGTATCCAGCAACCTGAGCATCAACCACAAAATCGGTCAGCCGATTAATATCACCATCATCAACCGAATCAATCACCTTGACAAGAAGCTCTTGGAAAAAATCAGCGGCTTCTTCATCCGAAAAGCCCTTCAAGAATTTGAAGCTCAAATCGGTCCGAGTGCCGTATGAAAAAGAGTTTTTAAATTCAGAAAAAGTTTCGTTATCCATTATTTTTTAGCCAATTAATGACATGATCAACATTTTTATCGGGTGGGAATACTGGGTAAAAGACGTGTTCAATGATGCCGTTCTTACAAATAAGCGTGGTTCTTTTGATAAGTTTGAGGTCTTCCACAAACATCATTGGCAGTTTTAAGGAGTTTGCAAAGATTAACTGGGCATCGCTCAAAAGGGGAAAGGGCAGGTGCAAACGAGTCGACGCTTCCCGTTGATACTCAGTTGATTGCGTACTTAGCCCAAACAAGGTGGCGTTGAGCTCTTTTAACTCTGCATGATGATCTCGAAATGAACAGGATTGAGGCGTACATCCTCTAGCTCCGGGAATTTGCTCCCAGCCATCAGGCAATGCGACATCGGGGCGACCCGTCATAGGGTAAATGTAAACCACTACGTCCCCTTTGATTTTTGATAAATTGACGTTCCCCCCTTTTGTTGAAGGTAGTTCAAAATCAGGTAGAACAAGTCCCTTAAGATGATCGCAACCGCCATCATCAATTGGAACTGGCAAATTATCAGGAAGCTGAGTGAGTTGAGTCATCTTCTTTCATCGCAAGGGCTTTTGCAAAGTAGCTGCGAGCCGTTGCCTCCAAGTCATCATCTACTTTACTGATATGACCACTATCGAAAGGAGGCTGAGGATCGTATTCAATCATTAGCTGTGACGCCTTTGCCTTCTCTTCGGACAACAGGTCGGCCACAAGCTGTAGCGCAAGATCAATTCCAGCAGAAACGCCTGCCGCAGTTATCAGCTTGCCTTCACGTACAACTCGCTGATTTGGTTCTGGCATTGCCCCAACGGCCGTTAATGCTGGCATCGCCGCCCAATGGGTCGTGGCCCGCTTTTCATTGAGCAAGCCTGCTGCCCCTAAAATGAGTGAGCCCGTACAGACTGAAGTGGTAAATTGGGTCGTTTGATCAATTACCCGAAGCCAATCTGTAACCGCCTCATCCATCATCATCGTCGCTGTATCGGTCGATGAGCCAGGAACAAGCACAATGTCGCACGCTTTTATATCGGCAAAAGCATGCGTGGCGTGGAGAATAAGGGCCTTGCTGTCTGTAACGATGGGACCCGTTTCTTTCCAAGCAAATTGAATTTCAAACTCACGAAGCGAATTAAACACCTCATAAGGCCCAATTGCATCTAGTGCCGTCATGCCTGGATAAACTACGATAACGACTTTCATAGAATGATCTCCGCTATCTTTGGCGCATCCACTGGAAGGCAGCAATTGGCAAGATTATGGATAAAACCGCTAAGATGCCACCTAGCCAGCCCGGTAGATTGACGGCTTCTGCAAAAAACACGGCCGTTTCTTCAACAGGTCCAGTTCCCGGCGCGGCAGATACGGTGCCAGCTACTAAAAGCGATAAAATAATTGTGAGCAATGTGATTTTGAATGATTTTTTAAATTTCATAAAGGATTATCCTAGGTAATTTACAGTAACGTGGTTCAATTATAAGAAATTGCCAACAAACCGCCATGCCCTTTTAGAAATATCTTCTTTTTTGCAAAAGGGCCACAAGGGTGAATCGCTGTTGGTTATCCGACGGTTGAATTTGTAATAGAATATACAGTAGAAGCGTCTACTGTTTTGACAGGACGTTCATAATTAGAAATTTTAAGGGACACGCCAGTCAACACTTCAACCACACCCCAAATTAAGGAGAATTCAATATGGAAATTGCAATGGTAGGCCTTGGTAAAATGGGCGCCAATATGGTTCAACGTCTTTTACAGGGAGGCCATCGCGTTGTCGTTTCAGATATCAATAAAGAGGCAGTCGCAACGGCCGTTTCTCACGGCGCAGTTGGTTCAGAGTCAATTGCGGATATGGTCAGCAAGCTTGCGAACCCAAGCGTCGTTTGGGTCATGGTTCCCTCTGGAAAAATCACGGAATCTGTTATAAACCAAGTTGCAGAGCATCTTAGCGAAGGAGACATCCTCATCGACGGTGGCAACAGCAACTACAAAGACACCATGCGCCGCAGTGAAGAGCTGGCCGCGAAAGGGTTGCTTATGGTTGACGTGGGCACGAGCGGCGGCGTTTGGGGATTAGCTGAAGGATATAGCATGATGGTTGGGGGGAGTGATAAAGCGGTAACGGCCGTAACCCCCGCCCTAAAAACGCTCGCGCCCGGTGAAGACCAAGGCTGGGGGCACGTGGGGCCAAATGGATCAGGACACTACGTCAAAATGGTTCACAACGGCATCGAGTATGGCCTCATGCAGGCCTACGCCGAAGGGTTTGACATTATGCGGGCCAAAAAAGGGTTTGACTTTGATCTGCACCAAATTGCTGAAATATGGCGGCACGGTTCCGTGGTGCGCTCATGGCTGCTTGATTTAACCGCCAACGCCCTCTCTGAAGACCCTGAATTTACCGATATCGAAGGGTATGTGCCAGACAGTGGTGAAGGTCGATGGACGATCTTTGACTCGATTGATTTGGACGTACCGGCACCTGTTTTAACATTAGCCCTACAAATGCGTTTTATCAGCCGAGACGACGAGCAATATTGGGCCAAGATGCTCTCTGCCATGCGCAATCAGTTTGGCGGTCATGCGATTAAGAAAGCCGTGAAGGAATAGAGCGAGAGATTTAAGTGTAGCGGGAAGCATTCGTCAAGTTTCATTACGATAACTTTGCCACCATGCAACTTGCTCCTTCGAGACACCAGTTAAGTGCAAAAGGAAAACCATGACCAAACCAACATCAATCGTCATCTTTGGGGCATCGGGAGATTTAACTACGCGAAAGTTGATCCCAGGCTTGTACAATTTGTACTGTAAAAAACGATTGCCAAATACGTTTATAATTATGGGCTTGTCACGGGGTGCTTGGACGGATGAACAGTTTCGTTCTGAGATGAAAAAGGGGACAAAGAAATTTTCCTCCAGCACATTTTTAGAGGAAAAGTGGCAAGATTTTCAAAGCCATTTGTTTTATACAGAAGGCTTGTTTGATGATGCCCAAGCGTTTGAACGGCTTAACGGCCGTTTAGCCACTCTCGAAGCCTCTCCAGCCAATCGTCTATACTACCTTTCCGTTGCCCCCCGCTTCTTTTTGATGATTGTGGAGCAGCTCGCTCAACAGGTCATGCTCAGCGAGCAGGAGGGATGGCGTCGCGTCGTGGTTGAAAAGCCGTTTGGACACGATTTGGCCTCGGCTCGCGCCCTGAATCATGACTTACACCAGCACCTCAGCGAGCATCAAATCTATCGAATTGACCATTATCTTGCCAAGGAAACAGTTCAGAATATTCTAGTCTTTCGCTTTGCCAACACCATCTATGAGCCACTTTGGAATCGAAACTATATCGATCATGTGCAAATAACGGCCGTTGAGTCAGTTGATGTGGGTCATCGGGCAGGCTATTATGATCAAGCAGGCGTGCTCAAAGACATGTTCCAAAATCATCTCATGCAGTTAACAGCCCTAGTGGCCATGGAGCCACCGGCTTCATTTGACGCCGATGCCGTACGTAATGAAAAGGCCAAGGTTTTGAAATCAATCCAACCGATGATGCCTGATACGATCGGGACTCACTCCGTCCGGGCGCAGTATGAAGGGTATTTAGACGCCGAAGGTGTGGCTGACCAGTCATCTACCCCAACCTATGCCGCGCTTCAACTGCATATCGACAATTGGCGCTGGCAGGGTGTGCCTTTCTATTTGCGATCCGGCAAAGCGTTAAAAACAAAAGCGACAGAAATCATTGTCCAGTTTAAGCGACCCCCTCACATGATGTTTCCGATTGACAATGATGTGTCCATTCGATCGAACTATTTGGCACTGTGCATTCAGCCTCATGAGGGCATTCATCTTCGCTTTGAAGCCAAAGTCCCCGATACTGACGCCGATATGCGGCCAGTGGATATGGAATTTCACTATGACGATGAGTTTGAGGGACTTGCCATCCCTGAAGCGTATGAACGTCTCTTGAGTGAAGCAATAGAGGGTGATGCAACCCTTTTCACCCGCAGCGATGGGATTGAAGCGGCATGGACATATATTGATACGGTGCTTCAGGGGTGGGCGTCAGCTTATGCGCCTCCTATGGATAGCTACACAAAAGGGAGCTGGGGACCAAGCTCGTCTGACTTGTTATTGACGAAAAACGGCCGTTTTTGGCGGCACGGCTGCGCAGAACATTAAGTGAAACGAAGTTTCTGTTTTGAATAAAACGCTGGCTTTAAACTTCGGAACACATAAGTCGGTTATTAATTTAAAGCTGGCTCAAGGAGCAAATAGGTTTTAGGTTGATTAATAGCCATTTGAATGACAAGGGTTGAAGCGCCGATCAAAATTGCATCTTCACGGAATTTAGACACTTCAATTTGGACAGGCTTGAGTCGCTCAATCAGATCGCTATTGTGCACAATGCGTTCAATATGCGGCAAAAGATGATTGCCCACTGTGGCTAATTCACCCCCTAGCAAAATCAAGCTAGGATCAATAAAGTGAACCATATTGGCAATGCCAAGCCCAATACGCTCACCAATATCTTTAACGCAGCGGCAGACGACGTCATCACCAGCTTCGGCAGCTTTATGCACCATTTTGAGCGTCAATGGCCGTTTCTCATCGATCCAGTCTGACACAATTGAAGATTTGCCTTGCTCAATATGAGTGAGAATTCGATTGAGCAAAGCATCTTTATTAGCAAATGAATCCCAACGTTGGCGATCCATATTCTTCAGCCAGCGGCGTCCCTG
This sequence comes from Chloroflexota bacterium, assembly GCA_039029915.1. Lineage (GTDB taxonomy): Bacteria > Chloroflexota > Anaerolineae > Promineifilales > Promineifilaceae > QQUD01. The sequence continues at coordinate 21,945 of JBCCFD010000002.1, read as the reverse complement.
CACCACGTGAGATTGCCCCACCTCACCTGCTAACGAGCTGGCTCCACGATACAAATCACCGTTCAAGAAAATACCGGCACCAATTCCCTTCCCCACTGAAATAAAGATAAAATTATCGATTAGCTGGGCAGCTCCAAAAAAATATTCCCCGAGCGCGGCAGCGTTCGCGTTATTCTCAACGATGATTGGAAAATTAAACTGGTCTTCAAAGTATTTAAGAATGTCAATATGACGCCACTGCAAATTGGGTGAGTAAAGCAAACGGCCGTTTTGGCTGTCCACAACTCCCGCAATAGCAATCCCAATGCCAATGATCCGACCCGATTGCGCTTTTGGTGTGACTAAAACCTGGTTGATGAGAGAAACGGCCGTTTTCAAACTGCCGTCTTGATCTGCCTGCTCAATTTCAGAATCAATGGCCATTAAAATTTGGCCCTTCAAATCGGTGAGCACTACGAAAACAGCGTGAGCTGAAAATTCTACCCCAATCGCATATCCACCATTGCCATTAATTTCTAAAAGCTTTCCAGGACGTCCCCCACCAGAAACAGCCAGGCCAACATCTTCAATCACCCCTGCCTCAAGCAGCTCCTCCGTCAAACTGGAAACGGTGCTCTTGTTCAGCTGGGTTAAATTCGCCAAATTGGCTCGGGATATCGGCGCTTCCGCTCTTAAGCAATATAATAGCGTCGAAAGATTTTTTTCCCGAAGATCGGTTTGGCTAATCGGCCGCTTGTAACGAGTCATAAGATGTAGTGTACCTTGACAGGGTATTCTTCTCAAGATAACGTTGCATTGAGGGTAGAAATTGGCAATTGGGTAATTTAGAGATTGGTAATTAGCAATTAGGAGATTAGAGATTAGAGCATTAGATAAGTTAAATCGATACCTAATCCTACAACTCCCCAGCCCCTATTTAAAAAGGTAGGAAATATGAATTTTGCTTGGAGTGAGGAAGTCGTCGCGTTACAAAAACGGGTCTCTGCATTTATGGATAAACACGTCTACGATGCTGAAAAGCCATACATGGAGTTTGTCGACAACGCCGAAAACCGCTGGACCATTCCACCAGTGATGGAAGAGCTAAAGGAAAAAGCCAAAGCAGAAGGGTTATGGAACCTGTTTATGCCCGACCCTGAATTTGGGGCGGGGTTAAACAATTTGCAATATGCCCCCCTTGCTGAAATTATGGGTCGTTCGCTTATCGGATCGGAAGCATTCAACTGTAGCGCGCCCGACACAGGCAATATGGAAGTACTCGTTCAGTACGGCTCGAAGGAACAGCAAGAACAATGGCTTACACCGCTTTTAGCGGGTGAAATTCGCTCGGCGTTTGCTATGACGGAACCCGCCGTAGCCTCCAGTGATGCCACCAACATCCAGAGCTCGATCGTGCGGGACGGTGATGATTATGTGATTAACGGCCGTAAATGGTGGACCAGCGGTGCACTTGATCCACGCTGTAAAATCCTCATCTTCATGGGCAAGACTGACCCCGATGGCCCTCGGCACCAACAGCAAAGCATGATTCTGGTGCCTATTGATGCCCCCGGCGTTGATGTCATGCGTCCCATGCAGGTCTTTGGCACAGATGATGCCCCACACGGCCATGCCGAAATTAATTTTGAAAATGTTCGCGTTCCTGCCAGCAATATTTTGCTGGGTGAAGGACGCGGTTTTGAAATCGCCCAAGGTCGCCTTGGGCCAGGCCGCATCCATCACTGCATGCGTTTGGTTGGTGTGGCCCAGCGCGCGCTTGAATTGACCGCTCAACGGGCCCAAGAGCGGGTTGCCTTCAAGCGTCCGCTGATTGAAATGGGCAGTATTCGCCAAGAGCTGGCTCAGTCGCGCTGCGAAATTGAACAGGCTCGCCTCCTCACCCTCTACGCCGCCGACAAGATCGATCGCGAGGGTGTCAAAAATGCCCGTGACCTCATTGGGATGATCAAAATTGTGGCACCCCAAATGGCTCAAAAGGTAATTGACCGCGCCATTCAGGTTCACGGAGGCATGGGGGTTTCTCAAGACACCTTCTTAGCCACAGCTTTTGCGTATGCCCGCACCATTCGCATCGCTGATGGCCCTGATGAGGTTCATAAAGAATCACTGACCCGACATATGCTCAAACAAAAGCAGTATATTTCCACCAAACTTGATTAAATCGAATGATTGGGGATTGTACTGGTAATTCGTTATTAGTTATTGGTCAAGGACAGCCAAATATATTTTGATGGGTACGAAACGATTTGAACTGTACTTCAAGGCAAACAAAAATTCATCAACCTACTTTATTATCCATCGAATCTTTTTTGTTTGCACTTCTTCGAGCCTACTGAATACTAATTACTGAATACCAATCCCCAATCCCCAATCTCCTGTCACCATGCTCAAACGTCTCCTGTTCCTCCTATCTCTTGTTCTCCTTCTCAGCTGTAACGGCTCGGGGGAAAACACGGCCGTATCGGGTCAAATCATCACTGTTTTAGGGCAGGCCCATCCCGATATGCAAATTGCCCGGGTTGATTTGGCGAATGAACAATCTACGACCCTTTTCCAAGCGCCAGAGTTTTCCCAAATCTTCCAAATCTCGCTCGATCCAGCTCAAGAGAATGTTTACTTTTCCTATTCTCCACCCCCAAGCGGTGGCAGTGGGTTCTTTGATAGAGCAGGGATTTACACATTACCAACAAACGCCGCAAATGGAACACCGACACCTTTGCTTGGAGGCAATACGACAGGGGAGTATTTGTTAATGCCGACGTTTTCGCCAAACGGCCGTTTTCTCTTTTACGTCAAGCAGGCTCAAGACCCCAACAGCATTAGCGGTGGCTTCCTTGTCACGCTAGAGCGATATGATTTAGAAACTGGCCAAAATCAAACGATTGTGCTGGACGGCATTTGGCCCCGAATATCACCAGATGGTGAGAAACTTGTCTTTATTGGGGTAGAACCCCAATCTTTACAGCGAGCGCTTGTTCTCACCGATTTAGATGGTTCAAGCTTTGAAATATTAGTAGGAATCGGCCGTTTTTTTGACATTGACGCCCCCATCTTTTCACCAGACGGTCAACATATCTACTTTAGCGTGGCCGAAGAGGCCCCAGTTTCGCTTATGGAACGCTTGCTGGGCGTGCAAATCGCCCACGCCCACGCCGATCACAATGTGCCATCAGACTGGTGGCGCATCCCCACAACCGGCGGCGAACCAGAACAGATCACTTTCTTTAAGGATATTATTCTTCACGGAGATTTTAAATCAGAGACTAACCAGCTCATTTTTAGCACCCAAACAGGGTTATTTACTTTAGAACCCGATCAAACCGTTGTGCCCATTCGGGAAAGTACCCGTTTCAATACGGTTCAAGTTATTAAATGATTGGGGATTGGTTGATTAATGGTTAAAGATTAGGAGATTAGGAGATTTTTCAATCACAATCTTCCAATCTCAAATTAAGTGTTTCGTTTCACTTAACAAGTCAACCAATCTTAAAATCCCTACATACCTAAAAGGATTCTCCATGCGCATACTTTATATTGACATTGACTCCCTCCGCCCCGATCACCTCTCCTGCTATGGCTACCATCGCCACACCTCACCAAATATCGATGCCTTAGCCCAAGCTGGCGTACGTTACAATAACATTTTTGCCAGCGACACACCCTGCCTGCCAAGTCGAACCGGCTTCTTTGGCGGCATGTTTGGCTTAATAACGGGCGTTATCAATCATGGCGGGGTCTTTGCTGATTTGCCGTCGCAAGGCGCAGATCGTGCCTTTCGCAGCACATTCGCCGAAAACACGCTCGCCACCGTTTTACGACGAGCAGGTTATCACACCAGTAGCATCAGCCCTTTTCCTAATCGGCACACAGCTTATCAAGTTTGGTATGGCTTTTCAGAAACCCACGATACGGGCAAAGGCGGCATGGAAAATGCGGATGAGATTTACCCCGTTTTGAAAGATTGGCTTGAAAGAAATGGCGCAGAAGACAACTGGTTCTTGCACGTCAACTTCTGGGATCCGCATACACCTTATGATCATCCAGCCGCGTATGGAAATCCGTTTGAAAATGAACCGCTGGAGCCGTGGATCACCCAAGAGCTACTTGATAAACAAAACGGGAGCTATGGCCCACACAGTGCATCAGAAGTATCAGGTTGGTATCCAGAACTACCGGCCAATTGGCCTTGGGGGGCGGGTGAGCTAAAAACCGTGTCCGATGCCAAGGTGCATATGGATGGCTATGATACGGGCATTCATTACGCTGATTTTTATGTGGGCAAGGTGATGGCTTTGCTTGACCAGCTTGGCATTGCGGAGGAAACGGCCGTTATTATTTCAGCCGATCACGGCGAAAATCAAGGTGAACTCAACGTCTGGGGAGATCACCAAACGGCAGACATTGGCACCAACCGTATTCCGCTGATTATTAAATGGCCCGGCAAAACAGAAAATCTTGCTGGCCAAGCAGTTGATGATTTTCACTATCATCTAGATGTGGCTGCCACAATTGTGGATCTCGCAGGTGGTGAGATTCCCGGTATGTGGAACGGGGAGAGTTTTGGGAAAGCGTTGGGCGGTGGAAACGGCCGTCCGTATCTCATTCTTAGTCACGGCGCATGGAGCTGCCAAAGAAGCGTACGCTGGGACAACTGGCTCCTCATCCGCACCTATCACACGGGCATTAAAGCGTTTCCTAAATACATGCTGTTTGACATTGAAAATGACCCCCACGAGCAGCACAACTTGGCTGCTAAGCACCCAGACCTCGTCGGGGCAGGCTTGCAGAGAATGGATGAATGGCTGGGCGATCTTTTACCAACGGCCTGGCGGGGCGACCCGATTTGGGGTGTCATTCAAGAAGGTGGCCCACTGCACGCCAATGTACATGATTCAAAATGGGCCGAATATGTGGCGCGATTACGCAACACAGGTCGTGCTCACCATGCGGAGCACATCGAGAAAATTGAGTCTATGCCAATTGATTGAATAAGAAGAGGGATTCGTTAACAGAAACTAACATGGATTTACTAAAAAACATCAGCCTAATCATCATGAGCCTGTTTTATATTGCGGCAGGCATTAATCATTTTCGCTCGCCAAAATTCTACCTGCGCATTATTCCCCCTTGGATGCCAAAACCAGAATGGCTCAACTGGATAAGCGGTGCGGCCGAGGTTGTGCTCGGAATCATGCTGCTTTTTCCACCAATACGGCCGTTAGCCGCCTGGGGGGTCATTGCCCTTCTAATCGCGGTCTTTCCAGCCAACATTTATCATCTCACATCTAAGGGAGCAGGAATGAAAATTCCGATGTGGACACTATGGTTACGCTTGCCCATTCAGGGTTTGTTCATTCTGTGGGCGTATTGGTACACCTAATGTCAAACAATCGCCGGAAGATATGATGGTGTGCATGATTGAGCGTTATTCAGACACGTTTATGACCCGAATTGAATTGTAAAATTGCTCATCGACCGTGGAAAAGCCAGCAATGTCGGTTTGCTCAAGCTGGGCCTGGTATTGCGGATCTAAATGAAGGTTTGTCACGATTGAGCGAACTTGTTCTTTCAGCTCAGGCTTACAATCTTTATGAATAACAATGGGGGGGGCAGGGAATGGCCCAATAGATTGGATGACCCGCAAAGCGCGAATTTTTGCAGGGCTTTCTCGAAACAGCATATCCATTGTGGTGCTGTCGATGGTGGCAAAGTCCGCTTCGCCATTGAGAACGGCCGTTACCGAATTCAAATGTGTCCCCGTCATAATATGATCCCCAAAAAAGTCCTCAGCAATCTGTTGCTCATTCATCCAGCACTTCATCATGTGGTATCCAGAGAGAGAGGTCGTTTCGTTAATAGCCCAGCTCGCTCCCTGTAAAGCCTCTATTGACTCAAATAACGACTCTCTGCGCACAATCAAATCTGTGAAGTAGACTGGCATCTGCTGGTATCTTGTCCCCCGCATCATGGGTGCGGCAACGGCTTCATAAGGCCAATCAGACTGCGCTGATTTGCAAACGTGAAGTAAGCCACAAATCCAAGCTACATGAGGTTCCTGATTTTCTAGGCACATCATCCGATCAGACCAATCTGCATCAAAATAGTGAACAGGCACCCCTAAATCTAGCGATAATTTTGTTGTCAGCGCTTGGCAGGCAGGATCAATAACCGAGGATAGATAATGGGTAAACAGTAAACGACTCATCTAGCCATCTCCAATTGACGTACAGCATGCCATGTTGGGGATACGCGATAATCCCAATATTTAACGCGCAAAAAGTTGATAATATGCGTCTCTAAGTTTTGATCAAATACGGCACGACCATTATAGATGCGCACGCAGTCATAATATTTGGGGGACAAAATATCCTTTGCTCGAATATGGGGATTGGTGTGTCGCCATTGGGCAATGGCTTCTTCGTTTTTCAACACAACCAAATTAGCGTAATTAAGCTCATCTGCAAGCAACCAGGTGGAATATCCTAAAATTTCAGGAATCTGCCAAAGCTGCTGACACAGCGTCTTCCCGACGTTGAAAATCTCTGATTGCACGTCTGAGTCCACAACCTGACTAATTTTGCCGAAGAACCCAACGATTACAAACTCACTGCGTTGCTGCAGCTCTTCGGGACGCAACAAAAGCAAGCGCTTTTGCCAGCGTGACTCTGACGGAAAGAAATACGCGTACTTTTCTTCCAGACTACCTTGATTTTGAAACAAATGACGATGAATTTCATCGATCATAGTTCGCAATACAACTTTATCAATTACGATATGATCGGGGCTAGAAAACGGCCGTTCTGCAACAACCTCTTCCCTACCCAACCGCAGACTATCTTTCACCTCTACCTCCGGTCTAGAAATGTGGTTTGATTGTGTATTTAACTGTTAAGTGTTTCGTTCACTTGAACGGATAGGTGCCATTAAAGCCCAGCCTTTCAGAAATCAAATAAGCCTGTTCTTGTAATGGCCGAGCAAACTTCTCTAGCTGCTCTTGAGAAAGCCTATACGTGGGACCCGCAATTGAAATCGCCGCCTTGATTTCAGATTTGAAATCAAATATTGGCGCGGCAATGGCTGAAATCCCCTGCTCAAATTCATCAATCTCAATCGCATGTCCTTGGGATTGAATCTTTCTAAAATCGTTGTTGAGTTTAATTTGCTGGCTAGGGGTCGCTTTGACAAATGTTTGAAACAAAAAGCCCAATCTCCGTTCTTCAGAGATATTGGCTAGGTAAATTTTGCCGCTTGCCGTGCTGTGAAAGTTGGTGCGGCGGCCAATCCATACCGCATAACGAACGGATTGAGGGGATGGCATATGCGCAACAGCGATCGTTTCTTTCCCCTTGAAAATGGAGGTGGTTACCGTTTCATTGGAAATCTCCACCAATGTTTCGAGGGATGGTAGCGAAGCAGAGCGAACATCAATTTGACCCAGAGCCACTCCGGCTAATGTAATTAAGCCGATGCCGGGTGAATAACGGCCGTTTTCCGAATCCATCTCCAGCAGCCCTTCTTCCAGCAAAACACCCAAAATTCGTGAAGCAGTGCTTTTGTGCAGCCCTAACTTTTGGCTGACTTCGGCAACGCTTAATGAAGGTTCAGCTTCCGAAAACAGCCGCAAAACGGCAATCGCCCTTTTTAATGATTGATGCGTCGATTTTTTTTGAGATTGTTTGTTTTGTATCCCAATTGCTACGTTAGATTGAGTTGGCATCAAACCTCTTTGTTGCACTCTATGCAACCCTGTTCCACTCTATGGTTATTTTAGCAAAGATCAGGGTCAACGCCAACAGAATCCTTTGACTAAATCGACAAAGGCAAAAGATATTATTAAGGTTAAACAAAATAATTAGTGAAAATATCGTAATTTAAGTTGTAATAAACGGGGAATATTATAAGCGGTAGGTTAATAACCTTTGATCGGGTGGCGCTCAACATCATCGACACAGCATCGAAGCCACATCACACCATTCATTGTAGCCACATCGAAAAGCATTGAAGCCCACATTACAGCCACATCGCAGTAAACAAAATAGCCGTATTGTTCAATCAACGTACCAACATCATAGCCAATGTTAAGCGCCACACACCCCTAAACCAAGGACCTGGATTTTACAATTCAGGTCTTTTAAGATCAGGTAGGATTAAATTACCATTACCAGAGTAAGGGGTCAACCAAATTTCCCGTTAATAATTTACGCCTGTACAGCTCGAATCGACTCAAATAGAATCGTTTCTGGCACACCACCTTCTAAAAAGACATCCCCCACATCCCGAATCAAAATAAAGCGCACTTTGCCAACGGCCGTTTTCTTATCTTTGTGCATGACTTCATAAAGCAGTTCAGGATCAAGATGTTTAGGAATTCGAGTGGGCAACTTCACCTTTTGCAAAACAGATTCGATACGCTGCTGCAGATTCACGTCACAATAACCCAGCTTCGCGGAGAGATTGGCGGCAGCCACCAGCCCCATCGCGACCCCTTCCCCGTGACTTACCTCAAATTCAGTGACCTGTTCGATAGCGTGTCCAAAGGTATGCCCCAAATTTAATGTTGCTCGACGCCCTTGCTCATAAGGATCTTCTTGCACCACATCAATTTTAACTTGTATCGCACGGGCAATAATCGATTGTAATTTAGGGATTAATTCGCTGGGGCTATCAAACGGCAGCTGCCAATCAGATGCTTCAAAGTGTATGAATAAACTGGGGTCGTTAATCAAGCCATGTTTAATAACTTCAGCAAATCCAGATGATATTTCTTCATGCGGCAAGGTTTGGAGTGTATCGATATCGGCTAATACGGCCGTTGGTTGTTTAAATGCCCCTACTAGGTTTTTTCCTTGAGGCATATCAACCCCTGTCTTGCCTCCAACGCTGGCATCAACCATTGAAAGCACCGTCGTTGGGCATTGAACAAAGTTGATTCCTCGCATAAACGTGGCAGCTGCAAAACCAACCATATCGCCCACAACACCGCCACCTAAGGCAACCAGTGTCCCTTTCCGGTCAAGCCCAAGCTTAAATAGCTCATCATAGATAAAGCGAATGGTGTCTAAGGTTTTGTAACGTTCACCGGTGGGCACTTGAATAACGGCCGTTGCTCCTGCCACCTTCTGCGCATGAAGAGGGGCAACCGTCTCGTCTGTTATCACGACAAAAGGCCCCTTAATTTGGGCTATAGCTGCAACTTGCGGCAAAAGCTGGCGGCCAATGTGAATCTGATAAGCACCATTTGGATGGGTCACGTTTAGTTGTTGATTGTTTAGTTTTGTCATATTGACATATTTTAGGACTTGTGGGGCAAATTCAACAAAATATTAAGTGTTCCAAAAATGTGAGATTTACTCAGTAAAAATCAAAATACACAGGACTTACGCACCCTGAGCCTGTCGAAGGGGTAAGAAAGTCCTAATACAGCTATTTTTTTCAAGATAGTTTGGGGTTTTCACTTACTTGGATGAGGAGCAAAAGAACCAGCCCGGAGCAAGAATGATTCACGCAATCTATCCCCAATACCCAGGCTACCAGGCTGGCGTCATTATTATGGCTTTTGGAACTTACGTCCTGACTAAAGAGATGAGAATAAACTCATTTACTATCACGCCCTAGACTTTAGTGATGCTATACTTTGTGGATTGCACTTTTCCTTCATAATTTTCAAGGCAAACGGAATATTTCAATATGAAACAAAAAGATGTATTTTGGTTTTGGCTACCTCTGTTTACCAGTTGGCTCCTTATGACCGCCGAAGGTCCAATCATCAGTGCGGCGATCAATCGACTCCCTGAAGAAGTTGTTATGCTAGCGGCTCAGGGCATCGTCCTAACCTTATCTGTCACAATCCAAAGCCCTATGATCAACATGCTCGCGACGGCAACCGCTTTAGTGAAGGATCGGCCATCCTTTCTCATTGTGCGCAACTTTACGCTTGTCGTTCTGGTGCTTCTAACAACCATTACCATTCTTATAGGATACACACCCGTCTTTGAAATGGTTGTGGTGCAGTGGCTTGGCACACCTGTTGAGGTGGCGGAGTGGGTACGTCCGGGCATGCAAATTATGGTGTTTTGGAGTGCCGCGATCGGGTGGCGTCGTTTTCTACAGGGCGTTTTGATTCATTTCAACTTCCCAAAGCAGGTCGCCTGGGGCACAACCACAAGGCTCATTGCTGTCTCAAGCATGCTTTTGACATTGATCTTTTTGACTGATTTGCCGGGCGCCATTATTGGGGCAATTTCGTTGATAACGGCCGTTTCTATCGAAGCGCTTTATGCCACCTGGGCCGTTCGGCCCCTGTTCAAAACCGTCTTGAGCAAAACCGCACCCATCGCTGATGGGCCACCATTAACCTATTGGGGATTATTTAAGTTCCATGCCCCATTGGCGGGGTCAGCCGTTTTGGTTCTGCTAATGCAGCCGCTAGTAACATTCACCATCTCCCGACTCGATCAACCAACCCTAAATCTAGCAGCTTGGCCCGTCATCTTTCAGATTATTTTGTTAGCCCGAGCTGGGGCGTTGGCTTACCCCGAAGCGGTCATTGCCCTCTCTCAAAAGGAAAACAGTCAAGCGCCTATTCGCAAGTTTGCCTTTAATATGGCACTAGTACTAACTGGATTAACCGTCCTATTCATCTTCACGCCTGCGGTCAACTTTTATTTGTTTCAAATTCAGGATGTCACTGAGGGAGTTGCCAATTTAGTACAGGCCAGTATGCCATACTTCATTATCTTCCCCGCCTTAAATGTGATTAATTTCTGGCTTCGGGGTATCTTTATTTTTGAACGGCGCACAACCTTAGTCAACATGGGGATGACGGTAAACATCGCCATTACGGCCGTTATCTTATTCATCGGCCTGCAGTTCAAATGGCCCAGCTTGCCCACGGCCGCCATAGCGCTCAATATCGCTATGATTTGTGAAATCGGTATTTTGGCGGTTAAATATGTCACCACAGAGTCTTATGAAAAAGAAAGGCTTAATCTTTCAATATTGACGAAGTAGCCCTTATGATCCAGATATTACAACTCCCTCTTGGCCCCTTACAAACAAACTGCTATTTGGCCGCCTGTGATGAAACAAATGAAGCGGTCGTCATCGATCCCTCTTGGAACGGCCGCTTTATCTTTGAAACCGCTCAAGAAAAAGGATGGACCATCAGCAAAATCCTGCTTACACACGCTCACTTTGACCACGTCGGTGGGTTGGCAGAGCTAAAACAGGCGGTGGATGCCCCGGTGTATATTCATCCAGAGGCTGTTGATATGTTGGCCAATGCCAATCAATCCGCCAAATTCTTTAACCTTGAGCTTGAACAACCCCCAACCCCTGAAAAGCATCTCGCTGAAGGGGACATCATTAAGGTCGGGAATCATGAGCTAGAGGTGTTGTTTACCCCGGGGCATGCCCCAGGGCACGTCAGCTTTTATCTTGCCGAACAGCACGTTATTTTTGATGGAGATGTGCTCTTTCAGCAAAGCATTGGCCGAACCGACCTGCCGGGTGGAAACATGCAGTTACTTTTGCAAATGATTGAGGAAAAGCTATTGGTATTGCCAGATGAAACGGCCGTATTGTCAGGACACGGACCAGCTACCACCATTGGGCAAGAGAAGCAGTGGAATCCATTTTTGAAATAAGTTGATTTAGCTTCTAGAAATGTGTTTACGGGGCTGACGTTGATGTAGCGGTCGGAACGGCCGTATTTGTCGGAATAGGGGTTGAAGTGGGCACTGCACCTTGCCATGTAAATGTCGAGCTATTGCTAAATTGACCGCCCACCGTATAAATTGGAAGCCCATCAGATCGATAATTAGTCACGGTCACAATCGCTACCCGCCAGCTAAATTCAAAAGCTGACTCTTCCGTGGGTCGCCAGTTGGCAGGAAGTTGAAAGCCTGTGTTTTTAGTGAACGCACGCAGAATGATTCCCTCTACGCTCGATTCATTGCGCACTTCAACCATATATTGCTCATCTTCATTGAGGTTTTGAACGGCCAGCCACTGCAAAGCGGGTGGTACCTCACCAGTAAAGCTGGCGCTGTTGGCGGGAAAAAGCAGCTGTGGGCCAGGGGGTAGCGAGGTGGCGGTTGGTGTTGGAGACGGCCCGGGAGTTGGTGGAATCACGCCGTCGGCATCATAAAGCACCTCAGGAATGCATACCACATCACCGGGTTGGAGAAGCTCCGGATTATTGATTCGATTAACCTGAGCCAGCCAATCAAAGTTAATCCCATACCGAGAAGCAATCCCTACGAGAGAATCACCGCTTTGAACCTCAATTTGCTCACAGCCGCGCGGATCAAGCACAACAGTGGCCCCATTAACCTCCAGCGCTAGCACCTCAAACGGGGGCGTGGCGGTTGGCCATGGCACAAAGATATTTTGATTCACCTGAACCTGACTGTCTACTTCAAAGCCGTTTAGCTCAGCGATGCTGTCAGGTGAAACATCAAACAGCAAAGAGATACCTATCAAGGTTTCACCGCTAGCGATGACATGGATGCGTGGGGGACGTGGTGTTTCTGTTGGAGCCGGTGTGAGTGTTATGGTGGGTGTTAATGTTGGGGCTGGCGTTTCGGTAAAAACGGCCGTTTGCGTCGCGGTCATTGTCGCGGTTGGCTGGGCAGGGGTGACTGTCTCAACAACCTGGGCAACAACGATTGGCTCTTGATAGCGAAGTATCAAAAACCCAATACCGGCCAGCAGCACGAAAAACAGAGCTGTGATCCACTGAACCACATTTGCTGGCCGCTCACGCAAAATCGAGGCTATGACTTGATCGTCATTGATTGAATCCGTAGACGGCACCAAAACGGGTGCGGGGGTCGGTTCGACCACAGGTACAGTTTGAGAGCTATCCACCTCAGGCGCGTCTACCGTAGGCGCATCTCCTTCAGGGGGGGAGGATTCTGGTTCGGGGATGGCTTCTAACTGTGGAGGGGTTGGTTTTGGATGTGAAACGGCCATTCCGCACATCAGGCAAATCGACTGATCAGAGGGGACAACTGCATCACAATATGGACATCGGAAAATTTCTTCGTCAGTTGATTGGCTATTATCCATAAAACAAAACCACTGTTATTCTCATCGAACAACGGCGCATTATACCGAAACTCAAATGAACAACAAACCGCATGATAACAACACTTGGTGTTTATTAAGTAACTGATGCTACGCGGAAAAAACCTCCGAGGTTTCTAAACAGACTGGCAATCACTGGCGTTTCTTGAAAAACCTCTGAGGTTGGCGCCAATGGTACTGCGTAACGCCAGTAAGTAAATCTAAAATCGCAAACCTATACTGAGCAAAGTCGAAAGAGTGTTAATCCATATCCCCATTGCCCAAGCAGTAACCCTGTAATAAAATGATGCCAATGAGGATTCAATTTGTATGTCTGTAGAAAAAATTGGCCGTTATGAAATCATCCAAGAACTGGGTCAAGGCAGTATGGCTACGGTTTACCTAGGGCGCGACTCACTGATTAAGCGTCAGGTTGCCATCAAAGTCATGTCGCCAGACCTAACTGATAAGACGTTTGAAGGTCGATTTAAATACGAGGCAGAGCTTATTGCCATTTTGGATCACCCCTACATCGTTCCTATTTTTGATTTTGGCACTGAAAACAATCAAATGTACATTGTGATGCGCTACATGTCTGGAGGCACATTGATGGATCGCATTCGGTATGAAGAGATTCCAATGCCTGAAATTGTGCCAATTATTGAGCGCATTGCTAATGTGCTGGACACGATTCACGGGCGTGGCATCATTCACCGTGACCTGAAGCCGGGTAATATCTTATTTAACGAGCGGGGCGAGGCGTTTCTTGGAGATTTTGGGGTTGCCAAAAATATCGTTCAACCGGGTGGGTTTACGGCAACAGACATGATTTTAGGCACTATCGACTACATGAGTCCGGAGCAAATTCAGGGTGGCAAAGATCTAGACGGCCGTACCGATGTGTACGCTCTAGGCATCATGATTTTTTACATTTTAACTGGCCTACTCCCCTTCCAAAGAGACACCCTAGTTGGCACAGCAATGGCCCATCTCAGCGACCCTATCCCAAGCGTAGAGCATCAGCTGCCCGAAAAGCACAGCGCCTGGGATGAAGTCTTCCAAAAAGCACTCTCTAAGGAAAAAGAAGGTCGTTACAAAACAGCGGGCGAGCTTGTAGAAGACGTCACAGCGCTTGTTAATCGGCTTTATTCAGGTTCAAATTAGGTGAGCAAAAATAGCGTTAAAATAATCCCCCAGCTTACCCTCTCCTAGCTACTTAAAATCATCTCCAAACAATTCTCGTAAACCAGGTTTTTCTTTCGCACAAACGGGGCATCCAACGTGTGGCTTTGGCACGTCTACAAGGTGTTTGCTACAAAACGCAGTCGCCTCAACGCGCCGATTAAAACCAAGCATTCCTGATTTAATCGTCCCTTGTAAAACCAAATCTGGTGAGCTGTTAGCCTGTAAAATATCAGGCACGGGGCAACTATTGCAGTCAGAGGGCTTCCATTCTGGTGAACGCGGGTTGGCCTGAAGGAGACGACATTCTTGGTCTGCATGACCCCGGTGGAAATTTTGATAATAAAAGCGGCACTCCTTGCCGGCTGGTGTTCTCATTTAGGGTTCCTTGACATCATCATCCTTATGAGGGCATCCCCATAAGGCAATATCTGTAAAATGAGTTTACATTTTAATAGGTAATTATGAAAATCCTGTTAGATGATGTAAAGAGTTTGTAAAATCCTCCAAATTATTCAATTGAAATCACCACCATGAGGGGATCATGGTCTGATATTCGGGGAATATCTTCTGTATCTGCGTCAGCTATGGGGTAGTCAGCATTAATATGCACAGGTGTAACCAGCTCAAGCTGGGCAAACAACCCTTCAGACAGCAGGATATGATCAAGCGTTTGGGTTCGTCCCTCAAAAATATAGGTGTACGGCAAGTCGCCTTCCACAAATTCGTAGACATGTCGCAAACCAACCTCCTGCAGGACAATAATCGGGGGTGTTTGATAGAAAGAATTGAGGTCGCCGAGCACCACAAATTCAGCAGTTGGGTCATCATTCATGAGACGAGACACTAAATCAGCATTCCACTGCGCTTGGGCGGTACGGGTAGGCTCGGTAGCAACTTCACCCGCCGAGAGCGACAAAAAGTGATTGTTGAGCAAATAAATCGTTTGTCCGTTGGCTAGCAGGGTGATTTGCAGGAGCAAAGGGGGGCGCGAAAATAGGGTATCTGGCGCGCCCTCAATGCTGGCGAGTTCAACCGTAGCTTGATCTGAGCGCACAATGTAACCCACGTCGATACCGCGCGAATCGAAGCCTTCAATCAGATAGGGTGCGTAGCCAAACTCAGCTAAAAGTTCATGCTCGACCAAATCTTCTAACACTTCTAAACTTTCGACCTCTTGCAAACCAATCACCGTTGGGTACCCCATGAGCTGGATTGATTCAGCAATGCGACCAAGCTTAGCCCGATATTCACGGGGCAGCGGTAAATCAGGACTTGATGGGTGAGGTGCCAAAAAGTCAAACAGGTTTTCAACGTTAAAGGTCACAATACCAAGCTGATCGTCTTCCAAAACGGGGAATAGTGGGATGACTGTTGGCTGCTCAACAATCTCGGGCGTGGTGAGTGGCGCGATTTTGTAGTTGCCAAAGGTGTAGGCTAGCGGCCCTACTAAGCCGGATATCTGGTCCCCAGATTTGACGGCAAAGGGAAGGGATGAACGGCCGTTATGCGCCACCGTCGAGCCATCATCTACAAACATCAGGTAACCTACCTCATCCGTCCGAGCCACTTGGTCGACACCCCATTTCTCATATACGGCCGTAAATTCTCCAAACCGCGTCGTTGGGGCAATAACAACGGCCGTCTCTTCAATTGAAACCAGCATCCCTTCAAGTGATTCGTTATAGAGCAATGCCTCACCAGGGTCTTCAGGCGGATCATAAATTTGAACAGCAGGCAGTGCATTGTCACTGCTCATTACAACCATATCGCTTGGTGAAGTTGGAGCGAGCGCCGTTTGCCCAGAGATTTCGCGCACAGCGGCCGTTACTTCAACGAGGTCTCCTTCGACCAAGTTGAGAATCATTTGATCGGTAAAAACAAACAACCCATCTGAGGTATTTGGATTGTTGTCACCGTTTTGCTCCTGAATCCAGAAACCGTCGAGTTCAGGAAAAACGCCGGTAACAATACCAGACGTTGTCACAGTAGATTGCAGATAAGGGGAACGATCTTCATTCCCCTGTATGGCCCAAATCGGAACGCCGCTGTCTCCCACAAAGGTTAAAAATTCGGCTGTGGTGGCCGGGTCAGGCCATTGATCAGCAACGGCAGTAATGGGCCCCACAACAATTGACCCCACCGCATCATCAGCGACTTGCACTTTGTACGAAAGCTGAAACTCAGCGCCATCCCCAGCCAATTCATCAATTGTCCACAGGATTTTATCACCCACAACGGCACCATCATCACTTATTTCAATCACACTGCCGTTTGTTGTCACAGTAGGTGTGCCAACCTCAATTTTTGTCATGGGGTTTGGTGAGTGATTGACCACTGAAATCACATATTCCAATTCATTTCCTGGATCAGCCTGAACAGGCCCCTGTTGGGAAAGCAGCAAAATCGGTGGGAAAATTTCGCGCAGGTCGGTTTGGAAGCGAGGTTTAAGCTGTCGCCGTCCGCTAGCCAGCTCAGTAATCCCCGTAACCATGTATCGTGTTCCCTCGGTGAATGTTTCAGCAGTCGCTCCAGTATCTTTTTCAATCAGAATGAGTGTTGTATCACCCGCATCATCTAAAATATCAATCTCATAAGAGAAGTTAAACTCCTCCACCCGAATAGCGGTCCCCTCAAGCTGGGTGAGCTTACCAAGCAAACTGTCATCATTCTCATTATCACTAGCTGTAATAATGGTTGGTGCTGGCACTTCTTCAGTACCAATCAGTTCTATATCGGTGCCATTGTTGAGCGGAATCAATTCAATCGAATCACGGAAAATAACAATCTCACCAGTCACGCGGTATTTTTCGCCAACGTCAGCTGTCACCGTGTCCCGCCCATCATCAGCAAAAATCTGAATTCCCCCTGTATCATCCTGAATATAAAACTTGGTGTTGGAGCTTCCAGCAAAGAAGCCACCGGTATACATCGTGGCAACGCCCTCTACGGTAACAACCGAACCTACGAGGTCACGGGCAATGGCAATTGGCACAGCACCACCGCCCATTTTGGCCACGGTTGGGGGTCCATAGGCTCTAACGAGTCCTGCTGCTTCAGCATAGTAGCTGGTGACAAGCGCATCGGTGTAACTAAACGGACTTTGTAGCGTGATAAAAGAAACGGCCGTAATTCCTGGCTCAACGTCAGCAATCGTCCAAGTTAAACGGCCGCTTTCCAACACAGATCCTGCTGGCGCTTCAATCAATTCAAAATGGCTGGCGATGGGAAGGCTCACCGAAACGGCCGTTGTGTTCTCCGTTTCATTCACGATCTGAACTTCATAATTAAACTGTTCGCCGGGAGGTATCAATTCAGGCACGATCAGAGAAATACCTAAGCTGTTCGCCAAAGCTGGTGTTGTCGCACTCCCGCTATTTTGAGGGTTCGGGCTCACGTTCAGCGCAAAATCAGCCTCATTATTATCAGAATCTTGTCCATTTCCAGCTTCCCCACCGGGCAGCCTCTCTATACTTTCACTATTTGAAGGGAAGAGTGATGGTGCGCCTTCCACACTGCTTGGCGGCGCATCGCTTCCCCAGCCAAGCCTATCAACCACTTCTCCACTTCCGTCTCGCAAAATGAGACCCCCTTTTCGTTCAAAAAGGGCCGTATCGTAAAAGGCATCCGCTATGATTTCGAACGCTTGCCCTTCACGCAATAAAAGGAAATGTCCAAATGGTGGAATATCAACGGCCGTATTCCAAGCATAAACAACCGTTTCATCTTGACCTTCATTGAGCAGGTAGGAAAGTGAATAGCCTTGCAAAGAAACGGCCGTATCACCCGCATTGTAAAGTTCAACAAACTCTTGATTATTGTTTCCAACAACACCGACAAGCAACTCGCTGATAAAAACCCCTTCACTCTGGATTGGGGAAACGGCCGTTGGTATCGGTTCAGCAGTTGGTGGTGCCTCAGTAGGTGGCACGTCAGTTGGAACGGCAGTAGGCGCGGTTTCGGTGGCTGTAGGCGGCAATGGCGTTTCAGCTTCCGGTTCTTCATTTAAACAAGCAACTAACCCTAAGAAAAGAATCGCCATGAGTAAAACAAAGCGATTTGGGGCATTTTTTTGAAATATTTGCACTCGTTGCATCAATAAATCCTTCAAAAGTAAAAGTGAACGTAATTTTAGAATATTTTAATTTGATACGTTGTCCAAGATTTTCCCATTTTTATAGAAAAAAATCTTTAAATTTTAGTTAAGTTGACCCAAAATTTAACTTCAAAATTGTTTATTAACCAAATATTATCTTCTTGTTAACACAAAATGACGCAATGCGCTATGGTTAGCGTTGCCTCACAAATTGATCCTGTTATAATGTCCCGAGGTATGTATGATCTAGTTCTAAAATTTCCTACCTTGCGTTTATGGAAGTTTAAACTGGAAGTTGTCTTTGTGATGAATCACAGTCCCACCATTTCGTTAAAATCTATTTAGTGTTACCCAACTGGTAAAAAGGGTTCTTATGAGTAACACGGCATTATCACCTAAACCTACAACATCCACCCAAGCAGCACGGAATCCGTTAACGGCCGTGTTTTCTGGTCGCCAAGGTTTAAAAAGACGAGAAGCGCTACTCGCCTACCTCTTTTTATTCCCCGCCATGTTGATTATTGGCTTGTTTGGTTTATTTCCGCTGATTTTTTCAGCGTACCAAAGCACGCGAGCAGGCCTTAACAATATTGTTGGCCGCCCAGACGGTTTTGGCCAATATATTCGAGCAATTGATAATTTAGCCTACGTCTTGGCTTTCTGGCTCGGTCTCTACTTTCTTTTCATGGGTATTCGGAAATTTATGGAAGTTCGAGACAATCTCAAAGAGCAGTCTAATGGCTACACGTTTTTTGCTCTTCCCGGCATATTAACGGCCGTTGGCCTGGGTTTGCTCCTTCAGTTCATCTTCCTTTATTTGCCAGGGCTCTTAGAAATTGGTGAAAAGATGCGTGGGTTTACGGCTGAAGAGCGAAATGAGCTATTCCCTACTTTTGTGAGAGAAGCTTGGCTTGTTGAAGGAGTATCCTCTACCTTTTATACGGCCGTTGCCGCCATCATTATAGGCTTTGTTTTTTATCAATTCATCATCAGACAAACCCCAAAACTCAGCCAGCTCAGCAACGACTTTTTCGGCGGCTTTACCACAGGTACTCTATACACAATCTTAGGCATTGCTCTCATTTGGATTACCTACACGCAAATCCAAGTTGCCTACGCTGAGGCTCTCGAAGAAGGGGAATCTCTCAGCATTTGGTCACAACTTGTCACTATCTCAGCTGGGTTCGTGCTCCTAGTCATTTCAGGATTTCTTTGGCGCTCAGCCAACAGCTTCCAATCTAACCGAATGATGATTGCCAAACTTATGGCAGCACTCCTCTTGATGGTTGGGGGATGGATTTTGATTGCCGAACTTCCCGCGATGATCGCGGAAGGGAACGAAGATTGGTGGGTGGGTCTACGAACGACTATCTGGTTTGTCATCGGTAGTTTACCTATCCAATTATCCCTCGGACTATTTCTCGCCACACTCATGTATCAAAATATTAGAGGCAAAAGCCTCTTCCGCATGATATATTTTCTCCCCTTTGTAACCCCCGCTGTGGGCTCCGCTGGTGTGTTTCGGGTTCTATTCTCCGGAAATCAAGCCTCGCCCATCAACAGCGCTATGGGCTTACTCAATCTTGAACCACTCAAATGGCTCAACGAGCCAAATGGCATTTTTGAGCTGATGCTTGCCCGATTTGATGTCGCATTACCAGAATGGGCGGCAGGCCCTAGCTTGGCATTGGTCGTAGCAATTATTTATGGCATTTGGCGCTACACCGGCTATAACATCGTCTTCTTCTTAGCGGGGTTAGGCAACATTTCCAGCGAACTTTACGAAGCCGCTTCTATTGATGGGGCCAGTCGCTGGGATCAGTTCCGGCACATAACCTTGCCCTTAATTTCTCCCATCACTTATTTCTTAACAATTTTTGGTGTCATTGGCACATTTAAAGCATTTAACACCATCTTCGTCCTTCGCACGGGTCAAGCCCTCGGCTCGATGGACACCGCCAGCCTTGTTATTTTTGATGCGTTCAACCGTGACACACGCTACGGTTACGCTGCCGCCTTAGGCATGATTTTGCTATTTGTCATTTTGGGTGCAACCGCCCTACTGAATCGCTACGCAGAGGACAGAGTGTTCTATGGCTAGTCAATCAACAACTCCTGACATCATTCCCCTAGAAACCCAATCTGGTATTAATTGGTTTAAGGTCATGACCTACACCATTCTGATTGTAGGTGCCCTTGTCTCAATCTTCCCGTTTTTAATGACGATAAGCATCTCTTTAATGAACCTAACCGAGGCCACTAGCGTAACTTGGGTTCCACGAGTGCCCCAATGGAACAACTACTTAGAAGCGTGGGATGATGCAGACTTTTCCCTATTTTTATTTAATAGCCTTAAAATCGCCGTATTATCAACGGTTGGTGATGTTATATTCAGTATTTTAGCCGCATACACCTTCGCTCGGATGGAATTCCCAGGCAAAAATCTCATTTTTGTCCTGATGCTGGCTACCCTGACATTGCCTCAAGCAATTACTTGGGTGCCAAACTTCATTACTGTATCTTGGCTCGGTAAAGTCACCCCTATGCAGTGGATAGATAATTGGCCAGCCCTCACAATCCCATTTATGGCGAGCGCATTCGGTATCTTTTTACTACGTCAATTCTTCCAGCAAATTCCAGACGAGCTCTGGGATTCCGCCCAAATTGATGGTGCTGGTCATTTTCGGTATCTATTCCAAATAGTTTTACCTTTATCGCGCGCACCAGTTTTAGTGCTTGCCTTGTTCGCTTTCACGGGTAGTTGGGACAGCTTGGCGTGGCCTATTCTAGTCACACGTACCCTTACTTGGAGACCCATTTCTTACGGTCTACAGGCCTTTCTGGATGAAGCTGGGAGTTTCGTTAACTTACAAATGGCTGGCGCGCTTATCACAATGATTCCTGTCTTAATTCTTTATTTCTTTACGCAAAGACAATTCATCGAAGCGATGACTCGTTCAGGTCTCAAAGGTTAGTTTTACTTAAATAACCAGCCAATCTTTTACACCTTATCCAATTTTCAGCCAAAGTCTCTTCGGACTTTAGCTTAGCCGCAACTCGACTCAATTTCCTAATGAGTCCTGTTTTCCATTGGACGTTCAAATTTGTGGATCATCAGCCACTTTAGGCTGATTTTTAAGTAGTCTAGTGATAATGGCGACACTGGCTACGGTTACTTAATTCTTTTTAGGAGAAGATAAATGAAAAACATGCCAAAATATATCGTTTTATTAATCGTCTTACTGCTCTTTGCCGCGGCGTGCGGTGGTGGAGGTGACACAGGTAGTGAGGAACCAGTTGACGAGGTCTCCACATCCGAAGATGCCGATGCTGGTGAAGACGAAGCTATGGATGAAGATGAAGCCATGGATGAAGACGAAGCCATGGATGAAGACGGCTCAGTCTGGGTCTTGCTGCCAGACTCTGCATCATCAGCTCGTTGGGAAACAGACGACCGTCGTTTCTTTGAAGAAGCGTTTGACGCTGCTGGTGTTGAATACAACATCGTCAACGCCGAAGGGGACGCTCAAACCCAACAAGCGCAAGCTGAACAAGCGATTACGGCCGGTGCTAAAGTGATCTTGATTGTGAACTTAGAC
>JBCCFD010000001.1:0-59485 GCA_039029915.1 Chloroflexota bacterium | reverse complement strand
TTGGTATACGGCCGTAGCTCTAAGCAAGCTATCCATTCCGCCGTCATATCAAAGAAGAAAGAAGCTTGGTATTAGGTCCTTTATTTGACCGGCAACCTATCGATAAGGTGGCTTTTTCAACGAGGACCTTGGTGTTAGTAAAGATGCATTTCATCAATAGCTTTAATTACTAATTACCAACAACCAATGATTATACGGAGCAGAAAATTATGTCTATCATTCTACAAATCGGTCATCTAATGGGGGTTGCCCTTGGTGCAGGTGGGGCAACAATGAGCGACATCCTCTTTTTAATGAGCATTAGCGACAACAAGCTCGATCGCTCAGAGGTTAAGCTGCTGAAAAAGGTCTCCAAAATCGTTATTACAGGCTTGATTCTGTTATATATCACCGGCATTGGGTTTGTCATTACGGAGGAGATGCTGACACCCCGCTTTTTTGCCAAAATGACCGTTGTTTTGATTGCAACCTGCAATGGTTTCTTTATGCATCAATATCTTTTCCCGCTATTTGATCAGTGCGCTGAAAAGGAGTGGGATATTTTATCTGAGCATGTCTTGCCTCACGCTCCCATCATTGCATCGGCGGGCGTCATTTCAGCTATTTCATGGTTCAGCGCATTAATTTTAGGCGTCTGGCGCGCTTTAACCGCTAGCTATCTCCAGATCATTTCGGGCTACATTGGAATCTTATTGATTGGCATCATTTCAATCAATCTTGTTCTTTTACTGATTGTGTATCATCCCAAATTTGTAGAGCGAGTGGTTCAAACGCCGATTGAACAGAGCTAGATGATTTACAAAGGTTTTTACAGATTCTAATTTTAGGCCGGTTCATTTGCTGCCCTGTCTCAAGCACGGTTTTCATGTTGCTCCAAATTTGATGACAGCCCTCAGTTACATTTTGCCTGTTTTGGGTCATCTCAAGGAGTCCCATATAGGTCAGCTCTAAAAGGCACATTGATATACCTTTTCTCAAAAACTGAAGCTGTTCCAGACTCACCACCAATCGCCATGACAGAACGTTATAGGGTAATCGCATACACAATTGGTCATTTCGACCAAAGCGGGTCAAACTAACATTTTGAGTCAAAAGTCCGTAGCGACGTGGAGAAATCGCTCTAAAGATTGCCAAATAGGCCGATTTCTGGCAAAGGTTTCAGCGACTTCGCGTGATTTATCACGATACAAGCTCGAAATGACAAGCCTAACTTTTTCGAGTTTGCGATTACCCTACAGAACGTTAGTTCACAATTGACAATTAACATGTGGCGACTGACAATTGTCTTTATGCCATTCATTAAAATTGTTTCCCTTGAAGAAGCTCGCGGGTTTTTAAAGAAAGAGTATGAAAACGCGCTTGAGCGAGCGGGCCGCATATGGAATATCGTTTCCATTATGAGTCCTAACCCGAGAGCCATGAAAGCCTCGATGGATTTTTATAGCTCAATCATGTTTGGAAGTTCCCCCCTCAGCAGAAGTCAACGCGAGATGCTTGCCACCGTTGTGTCGGCTACCAACCATTGCGTGTACTGAATTCGCGCTCACGCACACGACCTCCGGGCTGAGGTCGGCAAAGATTGGGGACTTACAAACAATGAAGAAGCAGATCGTGTCGTTAAGCTTATCTCAACCAATTGGCGGGAGGCACCAATCAGTGACATTGATTTAGCGCTGTGTGCCTATGCGGAAAAGGTGACGCTCACCCCTCAAAAGATGGCAGAAACTGATATGAGTCAATTACGGGAGCTGGGCTTGTCAGATCGGGCCATCCATGATGCGACGCAGGTCATTAGCTATTTCAACTACATTAACCGGATTGCTGATTCTTTAGGCGTGGAATATGAAGATTTTATTCAACCGTGGGAAGCGTAAGTAAGATTAGCACTTATTCTTTTGGCTCTTTTGCATCAGCTAATTGAGCTTCAAGTTGCTTCATACGGTGTTGCAGTTCGACACGCTCTGTCACGTCAACACCGCTGCCGATGATTTGCAGAATTTGGTTATTAATATTGCGGCCAAAGCAAGCTTCTTTGGTGCGTATCCAGCGCCAGCTGCCATCTAAATGCTTTATCCGAAATGTGCTTTCTACTACGGTTTGTTCATGTCCTTCATCTAGGTCCGCAATTTTTAGGTTAAAGGCTTGATGATCGTCAGGATGAACAAGCTGATTAAAAAATGCTCCCTTTTTCATTTGATAAAGTTCATCAGGCGCATATCCTAATACATCAACAAAAGAGTCATTTGCAAAGATGATGTTCTGCGACCGAATATCATAAATGTAGTGCACAATATCGATCGGGTGGGTGTCGACATCGAGCTTTAAGTTAAACGGCACGGGGCGAATGAGTTCCCGATTGACCACCCGAGAAATATCGGTTAAGTTGATTACAATTTCTGAAACGGCCGTTTCTCCCTCAACCTTTTTAGGGCTAAACTCAATTAGAAATGAATTATTTTTGACAATTGTGATGAAATGGATGGATTTCCCCGTAAGCACTTCTTCAAAATAAAATTGAAGCATATCGTTGGAAATGTAGTCAAATAGCAACAAATTTAATACAGAACGTCCCTTATCATGAGGAAGAAGTCCAAACAGAGTCGCACAATGAGGTGAAAAATCAATGATTTGAAACGCATCAGTTAAACTAATTGCGATTGTGCCAGCTGTTTCTTGAAAAATTTTTATATCCTGATTGAGTTGCTCAAGCTGTTCATTTTGAATGAGGTATTCAGAATTAACAGTGTAAAGCTCCTCGTTAACGGAATGTAGCTCTTCATTGGTGCTTTGTAGCTCTTCATTTGCGGCAATCAGCTCTTCGTTTGAAGATTGCAGCTCTTCATTCGTTGTCTCAAGCTCTTCAATAGTGGCCTGCAGGCTTTCTCGCGTGAATAGAAGCTCTCGCTCAAGTTCGCCCACGTAATTGGCTTCGTTTGAGTCAATCAGAAGCGGTCGTTCATTATGCGAAGCAAATTCCTTGCCAATGCTATCACTGTTGTCCAGCACGATTAAAAAGAATTCTAATCGCTCTGGAGCACCATCAGCAACATTGTTTACATTTGATGATACGGGAATGATTTTTAGCTCGATAGCCAGCGGCTGCTCGTCCATTTTTAGCATGACGCGCTCAACGGCCGTTTCCATCTGCTCTTGCGCTGCCCGATAAAGTCCCGCTCGAAGCGGCGTGACTAATTCATCATGAATGAGTCGAGTCACCAGAAGATCAACGCGTCCTGATGGCAGCGTCAAATATTTAGAGCCATTGCCAAACGTCCGAATGAGATACCAGTGCGAGTCTACCAAAATACTGTCTGGAACGTAGCGGGCAAATAGCGAATCCTGCCAAATTTCCTGGGCGGCAAGATGGGTAATTTGATGGCTTGATCTGACGCGGTTTCTTCTCGTCAGATTGAGATGGGTGATATCTGACAACCGACGGTTGCTGGATTTTCGATAAACCCGCCACAAACGGTTCATCTCTTCAAACTCATTCACCAGCCCACCTAAATATTCACTTGGTCCTAAGAACAAAACGCCATCTTTGTTGAGTCCAAAATGAAACTGCTGCAATATTCTTTGTTGGGCATCATTTTGCAAATAGATCAATACATTACGGCAGGAAATAAAGTCAAGATTGGTAAAGGGAGAATCATTTAATAAATCATGCGCGGCAAAGATGATTTTTTTGCGGATATCTTGCTCAATATAAATACGGCCGTTTTCCTCAAAAAAGTATTGTTCAAAAATATGCTCCGGGATTTCATGCCGCTGTGAGGCTGCATAGTAGCCCAGTGCGGCTTGGCGAATCGAATCCTCATGCAAATCGGTGGCGAACAGTTTAAAATCAAGAGGCAGGTTATTTGAATCAATAAGATATTGCACCAGAGAGGCAATCGAATACGCCTCCTGCCCCGTGGCACACCCAGCAACCCACAGTCTCAGCGTTTCCTTAGGCGATTTGGATTGCAAAAGCAATAAAACAGCTTCCTCCTCTAACCATTGGAACGCCTTTTTATCACGGTAAAAGTGGGTCACATCAACCAGTAAATCTCGGTAAAGGGAATCAAGCTCCCCGCTATTTTCCTTTAAGTAGGAAACGTACAGTTCAACCTCTTGAAACTGCCCCATCTGCATTCTTCGATCGATGCGGCGCAGCAAGGTCGGAATTTTATACTGGCTAAAATCAACCTTAAACTGTTTTTGCAATAGTTCTAAAATATAGGTGAAGGCATTTTCGGCCGTAATGATTTCAAATTGATCCGATTCTTCGGGAGAAGATTTAAGCCGTTGGCCGTTCAAGATAGTTTGAATCGCGGTGGGCATCTCTCGGGGATTAAGCACGTAATCAACAAGGCCCGTTTCGATGGCCGCTTGGGGCATCGCTTCAAACCGGGCTGATTTTTCGTCTTGCGCTAAAACAATGCCGCCCCGATTTTTGATATCCACAATGCCTCGGCTGCCATCGGTACCAGCCCCCGACAGTACAACGCCAATGGCTCGCTCATCGGCATCTGCAGACAGCGACTTAAAAAAGGTATCAATCGGATACCGCAAAACAGGCTTCTGTGTCTGAGTTTCAGTGAGTAAAAATCGCTTATTCTTTATCGATAACAAGGTGCCGGAGGGAATCAAAAAAATATGGTTTGGCTTGATTCTCATTCCCTCCTCGATGATATGAATGGGCATGTCGGTGTGCCGAGCTAACAGGGTGTCCATCAAACTTTTAAATTCACTAGAAAGATGTTGGACAATCACAAACGCCAGCCCGCTGTCGGCAGGCGTATTTTTAAAGAACGCTTCGAGTGCTACCAATCCACCCGCAGAAGCCCCAATCGCCACAGCAGGAAATTCATATTTATTTTTCGGTTGAGATTGGACCATGATTACCTTCCTCAATCAAACGTCATTTGCCGAAATATTATCTTGAATCGTTTGAAGCTTTTGTTCAGCAGCGCTTAAAGATTGACGAAGTTCAGTTACATCGGTAAATGTAACAAGCAACTGTGTAACTTCACCCTCGTTGTTTCGCTGGTACACAGACGTAAAAACTAACAATGAAATATAATGACCCGCTTTATGTTTAAACCGATAATCATATTTATTTTTCTCCAATTCAGCATGCCCCGCATAATTATTTTGATTATTTTGTTCAAATCGTTCCAAATCATCAGGATGAATAATTTGCTTAAATATTCGATGTGTGGATAACGCTTCCTCAACCGTATATCCGATGAGATTAAATATACCTTCCGATAAAAACAAAAATCCGTGCGTTTGGGTATCTAATAGAAGAAAAACCGATTGGCTTAATCTGGTAAACTGGGTAATTAGTTTCTCCTGCTCAGCCCGCTCAACCTCAGCTTGGCGAACGGCCGTTATATCTGTAAAAGTAACTAACCGAACCATCTTGCCGTCTTCACTCTTTTGATAGTTGATACTGCTAAGTAATACCCAAACAAAGTGCCCCTGCTTATGTTGGAATCTGCCCTCAAAATATTTTTCATCTTCATCGTTTTTTAGAAATTGCTCAAACGGCCGTTTTTCATCAGCATGCACAATTTGAGCAAACAGGCCAGTAGTTGTCAGCACCTCATCTGGTGAATAACCTAGCAACTTCGATACGCTTGCTGAAATATATCGAAACCGCCGAACCCCTGAAACAACCAATGCAAATACCGAAGGACTCACGTCACCAATACCTAATATCAGCCTTTCTTGCTCCGCTTTCTCTCGCTCAGCCTGGCGAATCGCGGTAATGTCCGTAAAGTGAAGCACCACCCCTTCTAATTCATTTAATTCCGTCAAAAACGGCCGTATATCAAGCAGTAAAATCTTATCCAATCGGCCAAGGTTGAGTTCCAGCTTGCTTTGCTCTTGGTTTATTGCTTTTTCAATAGCACTTTCCAACTGGTTATTCCCAATAGATAAAGCAGAATTAAGGTGAAAAATCGAACGGCCAATATCGTGCGCCAAAAATCCAAACAACGCTTCAGCCGCTGGCGTAAAGCTCCGCACATTTTGCGCTTTATCCAAAAAGATTGTCAAAACGCCACTGCTTCTTTGCAAGTTGAGCATATCGTTATTTAGCTGCCCTAGCTCTTGATTCTTAAGCATGTATTCAGTGTTGACCGTATAAAGCTCTTCATTTACTGAGTGAAGCTCCTCATTGGTGCTTTGGAGTTCTTCATTGGAAGACATGAGCTCTTCATTGGCCGTTTGTAGCTCTTCATTCGTAGCCTCAACCTCTTCTAAGGTTGATTGCAGGCTCTCGCGTAGTAAAGAAAGCTCTCCCTCTAACTGCTCAATGTAGGCCATCGTGGAGGCGGGCACTTTTTCGTTTTCGGCAGAAACTGAAAATGGGTAGGGCGCCGCTGGCTTAAAAATGATGAGAAAGTAAATTAATGACTTATTGTCCTGCTTAAAAGGGATTGGCTTGACCTGAATATCAAGCTTTCCACCCTCTGAGGTTCCTGAATAAGACACTTTGTCAAGCTGGACTGTTTTATTGTGCGAACGTGCTTGGTAAAGGGCACCCCGAATAGGGACAACTAGACTATCGTGCAGCAACTTACCAATATCCAACACCACAGGCCCGGCAGGAAACTGGAGATAAGCTGACCCATCCCCAAAGATTTGAATGAGGTTGTTTTCTTCATCAACTAAAACACTGTCGGGAGCAATCGCGTCAAACAGGGGTGTTTGCCACGCGTTTACAGACTCGGGTCGCCTTTTTAGGTCATTCTTCTGAGTATCAGGCAATGGGAGCATTCCACGAGTGCGGAAGGAGAGGTCCAATAATTTCCGATTGCTATTTTTTTGGTAAATGCGCCAAGTGCGATTTAACGTTTTGAACTCTTTTTCCAGATCCCCAAGATATTCGCTCGGCCCTAAAAATAAGTATCCTTCGCTTTTTAAGCCAAAATGGAATTGGGATAGCAAACGCTTTTGACTTTGGTGGTGAAGGTAGATCAGCATATTGCGACAGCTTATAAAATCGATATTGGTAAATAAAGAGTCGCTTAATAAATTTTGGGCGGCAAAGACGATGTGGCTGCGTAACGTTTTCTCAACGCGGAACGAATTCCCTTCTATTTTAAAATATTTATCAAGAAGCTGGGGAGAAATTGAGCGCACTGCATCTTTACTGTAAACCCCTCTTGACGCACGTTGAATCGACTCTTCATGGGCATCGGTGGCAAACACCCGCAGCTCAACTCTCTTTTTTTGCTTCGCTATTTCTTCCAAAAAGAGAATGGTGAGAGAATATGCCTCTTCACCAGAAGCACAGGCAGCACTCCAAATCCGAATCTGTTCCCCTTCAGGCGTTTGGCTCACAATTTGCGGTATCAGTTCGTTGGCTAACCAGTCAAACGCTTCCTGGTCTCTAAAAAAGTGGGTCACATCAACCAGCAGGTCTCGATACAGGTTTTGGATTTCAGAGAGTTCACTCTGGAGCATCTCAATATACTGAGCTGGTTGATTAATGCCGCTTAGGAACATGCGCCGCTCAATGCGGCGATGCAGGGTCTCCCCTTTGTAATGATTAAAGTCAATTTGAAATGCTTCTCTTAAAATTTTCAAGATTTGGTCTATTTGGGTGTTGCTCTGCAGGTTAGCAGCCTCCGCATCTTGGGCAGGTGCCGGTTGGGGTTTTGTTTGAAAGTCAACAATTTTTTCGGGCATCTCAACTGGGTCTGCTGAAATAAACTGAATACCCGAAAGACGAACGCTCTCAGGCATACCTGTAAACTTGGCGGATTGTTCGTCTTGCACCAGCATTAGGCCACCATTTTGGCTTATCTCTTTGGCGCCTTCTGTGCCATCGCTGCCGGTCCCTGATAAAATGATGCCAATCGCCCGATTTTTATTTTCACGCGCTAAGCTGGTCAGAAAGGTGTTGATTGGGAAAAAGGCGGTTAAATCTTCGGTAGTTATTGGTTTAAGGTGCAAACGTCCGTTTATCAATGCCATCTCCGTCCTTACTGGAATTAGATAAATCGTGTTTGGTTCAACCGTTATCCCATCCGTTGCGCCTAAAATTTCCATTTCAGTATGCGGCGCCAGCAGTTCACCCATCAAACTCTTAAAATCAGGTGACAAATGCTGGATGATGACAAACGCCAGCCCGCTATCGGACGGCATCTTTGAGAAAAACGCGATGAGCGGTTCTAGACCTCCAGCTGATGCCCCAATCCCCACTACAAGCAGTTCTTTTCCAGATTCTGACATAACGTCTCTACCCTAAAAATTCAGCCATATTTTGCAGCACAGTGACATCGGTAAATTGCAAGACAACCCCTTCAATATCCTCAAGTTCAGTCCGATAAGGCATGACCCGCATAAACAGCTGTTTTTCTTGAAGGGCCAAAACAGCTTGTTCGCTAATCTCTCCGTTTAGCGCGCTTTTTGTGAGCTGGTGGAACTCCGATTCATCAAGCTTTACAATCGAGAGGAGGTGGGTAAACGGCCGTCCCACATCGTGGGGTAAAATCTCAAAAAGCTCAGCAATGGCGGGAGTAAAACTTCGAATACGCAGCTGGGCATCAAGGAAAATCGTCAGCACCTGACTGCTCCGCTGCAGATTTTGAATATCATCGTGCAGCTGGGTCAGCTCATTATTTTTCTGTTGATATTCCGTGTTTACAGAGTAAAGCTCCTCATTTACCGAATGAAGCTCCTCATTTGTGCTTTGCAGCTCTTCATTCGCCGCCAGTAATTCCTCATTCGCCGCCTGCAGCTCTTCATTCGTCGTTTCAAGCTCCTCAATTGTGGTTTGCAGGCTTTCCCGCGTAAAGGCTAGCTCTCGTTCAAGCTCAGCCACGTGTTGGATGTCAAGGTCAGTCAGCACCATCTGGTTTGGGGCTGTCTCTTCAGAGGCAGCGGATGGGGATTGAATTTCCCGAAAGCCAATGAAGAAGTAAGTGGGTGGATGAAGCACGCCGTTGCTTTCTTCACGTATGGGAGAGACACGCAAATCTATCATCGTTTCCCCTTCAGAGTTGCCCAAATTGATCGCTGCAAAAGAAACCTCATCTTTTTCCTGTCGAGATCGATGAAGCGCGGCGCGGATAGGCGTTACCAAATCCTCATGAACAAGACGCGTCACCACCAAGTCCACCTTCCCCGAAGGGAACTGTAAATATTTTGAGGCGTTGCCAAAGGTTTGAATTAGCTGTAAATGTTGATTGACCAGCAAACCATCTGGCAAAAATTGGTCGAGCAACGGTTTTTCCCAGCCTTCCCGATACGCCAACGGCCGATTTTTAAGCGTGTTAATCGGAAATTGAACGCCACGATACGATTTAAGCATCTCTGAATCAACCAAACGTTTGTTGCTCGTTTTGGTAAAGATACGCCAAGTGCGGTTTAGCGTCGCAAATTCATCAGTTAATGCCCCGAGATGCTCGCTGGGGCCTAAAAAGAGAATACCCTCAGGCAGCAAGCCAAAGTGAAAACGAACCAACACTTTTCGTTGTACCTCGGGCAAGAAGTAGATCAACACATTTCGACAGCTAATAAAGTCTAGCTTGGTAAAAACAGCGTCTTGTAACAGGTTGTGCGGCGCAAAAACGATGCCGCGTCGGACGCGTTTGTCGATTTGAAAATCTTCGCCCAGCTGAACAAAGTATTTTTCACGTAGATCTTCGGGTACTTTTTTAATACGCGCCGGTTCAAAAATTCCGGCAGCGGCAAAGTTAATGGAGTCTTGATGGGCATCGGTGGCAAAAATTTTGATTTCGAGCTCTTTCTCCTGCTTGACCATTTCATCGTAAAACAAGATAGCAGTCGAGTAGGCTTCTTCACCAGAGGCACAGCCGGCCACCCAAATGCGGAGCTGGTCTTGGTCTTCTTTACGCCCCACAATTTCGGGCACGACGTTTTCTCTTAACCACTCAAACGCCTCAGGGTCTCTAAAGAAGTGGGTCACATCTACCAGCATGTCTCGATAGAGCGCATCAAGCTCTTCTTCTTCATTTTCTTGGAGCTTACGTACATAATCTTCGGGTGAAGCGGAACTGGCCAGCGACATCCGCCGTTCGATACGCCGAATGAGGGTAGGCGTTTTGTATTGGGTAAAATCGACTTTGAATTTGCGCTGGAGCAGGGTGAGGGTGTAGGAGAAGGCATTTTCTGCCGTGACTTTCTCAAAATCTAATTCGGCCGTGTTGCCAATTTTCAGTTCCCCATTCACGTAGTCTAGCAGGGTAACAGGCATATCTTCGGGAGCTAGCACATAATCTGCAATCCCGCTGGAAACAGCACTGTGTGGCATCCCACCAAAACGGGCGCTCGCCTCATCTTGAACCATGACCAGCCCCTCTTTTTCGTGAATGGTTTGAATGCCCATAGTGCCATCGCTGCCTGCACCGGACAGGATGATGCCAATTGATTTGCTCCCTTGATCTTCAGCGAGGGAGTTGAAGAAGGTGTCGATTGGGTGATGGGGAGAGAGTTTTTCAGATTGAACGGAGTTGAGATAAAGACGGCCGTTTCTCATTTCCATATCATTGCGCGCCGGAATCAGGTAAATTGCGTTCGCTTTAACCTCAATGCCGTCAACCACCTTGTGAATTGCCATGTCAGTGTACCGGGCCAGCAGTTCATCCATCAAACTTTTAAAATCAGGAGATAGATGTTGAACCACCACAAACGCCAGCCCCGTATCTGACGGAATATTGCGGAAAAATGTTTCCAGCGCAATCAACCCGCCAGCCGAAGCCCCAATACCGACAATATAAAAATCTTGGTTACTTTCAAGGGTATTGCTAGACATCTTTTCTCCAGTGGGGTCAATGCACCCTAAACTTCTTAGTTTTTAAATCCTTTGATAAACCAAAGGGTGGCGGCCTCGACAGGCTCAGCCTCCATTTTTCATCCCCCAAGCGCCCTTTCACTTGCGATCGGTAATATCAATTGACACACAGGCCACCCCAACGACTTGCCCCTTATCATTTTCCAAAGGCTCCACAAATAAATCGTAAATTACACGCTCATTTTGAATCGTAAGTTCTACCACTTCCCGAGTACCTAGACCGGTGACCAACACCGTTTGCTTCTTTTCGGTCAGCTTTTTTGCATCCTTTTCCAAAAAGAGATCATAATCTGTTTTGCCAATGGTTGAGCGATCTTCATATCCGGGAAACTTTGGAAAAGGATTGTAAACCCAGCTGTATCGCAGCTCTTGATCCTGATGGAAAATAGCGATTCTTGAAAATTGAAGGGCTTGATGGAAACGAAGCTCATTTTTGCGAGTCGATTCCGCCAGCGCTTCCAACTCAACTTGAGTCTTCTTCAGCAAGGTGATGTCAACAAGCGTAATGACAATTCCCTTAATCACGTTTTCAACCGTGCGATAGGGAATCATCTTAATCATGAACCAAATACCCTGTTCATTTTGAACTTCTTTTTCGCGAACAATGAGCGTATTCAGTACAGTCATGGCTTCGTCTGCTAAATCAATGCCAATTAAGTTGTGCGAAATGTGGGATAACGGTCTGCCTATATCTTGATCAATTAGGTTGATTTCACGTCGAGCCGCTGGCGTAAACTTACGAATATTTAAGTTCTCGTCTAAAAAGATGGTACCAACTTGTGTCGTATTAAACAAATTGCTAACGTCATTGTTCACCTCAGTTAGCTCATGAATTTTGACCTGATACTCCGCATTCACGGTCAAAAGTTCTTCATTAACGGATTGAAGCTCCTCGTTTGTACTTTGAAGCTCCTCATTTGAGGCTAAAAGCTCTTCATTTGTCGCCTGCAGCTCTTCATTGGCCGTTTCCAGCTCTTCGATCGTCGCCTGCAAATTTTCCTGCGAAAAGTCCAGCTCTTTTTCAAGCTGTTGAATACGCTCGATGGCTGACTGGGTCCACCCTTCTGGTCCACTCTCGTCATAGTCAACACTAAAATCTGTGTCTAACTCCTTAGTTTGAAAAACAATAAGAGCAAATGATTCTCCGGTGGATTTAATGTAGACTGGTGAGGCTGAAATATCCAGTATCATCTTCTTATCATCATCCACAATAAATGGCACATGATGATATTCAATGCGTCGCTCTAATTTAAACGCTTTGTGTATCGCCGTACTGAGCGGAATTGAGAGTTCGTCAATCGCCATGTTTACCAAATCAAATTCAATTCTTCCCCCAGAAGGAACATTGAGAAACGGTTTTAAATTCCCAAACGCATACTTAATAAACCGATTATTATCGATCAGGATTGAGGCTGTATGGAAAGATTCAAGCAAATCTTTATACAGCATATTGTCCATTTCTATTTGGGTTCTAATTCGCTTGGGGATTGATTCACCGCTGTATTGGGGCCTCACAGCTTGGTAATCATTACTTTTTAAAATCGGCTGGGTGGTCGGTTGGGAAAATCGGTGGTTTTTACGCTGATATTCAAATATTCGATGTTTAGCATCGATCGTTTTGAAATCTTTTTCACTATCTAGAACCTCACTTGAACCCAAAAGAAGATAGCCATTTTGATTTAAGCCAAAGCGGAAAATATTGCCGGCTTTCTTTTGGTACGGGAGTTCAAAGTAAATCAGTAAGTTTCGGCAGGAAATAAGATCAATGCGAGAAAAAGGTGGATCAGTCAACAAGTTTTGTTTGGCAAAAACGATCATCTCCCGAAGGTATCGTTTCACTTCATAAGATTTACCGTGTGTGTTGAAAAATGCTTCGCGTCGCTCTTCAGACATTGAATTGAATGAGTTTGCGGCATAAAATCCTCGGCTTGCAAAATCGATGGCGTTTTGATCAATATCTGTCGCAAAAATTTTGACGTTGACCTTTCGCCCTGTTTCAGACATCACCTCACGAAATAACATCGCCAGCGTATACGCTTCTTCACCGGATGAACAGCCAGGCACCCAAACGCGGATGACGTCGTGTGGTTTTTTGTTCAAGACCAAGGGGGTGAGCGCTAATCTTTTCAGAGCTTCAAACGTTTCAGGATCTCTAAAGAAGCTGGTCACACCAATTAACATATCCTGAAAGAGCAAATCAATCTCGTCGTGGGATTGCGACAAAATAGCAGAATATTCTTCCAATGAGCTGAACTGTAAAATTTGCATCCGACGTTCGATGCGTCTTAGAAGCGTATTTTGCTTGTAATAGGAAAAATCAACGCCCGTTTGGGTGGCAATTAGCTTGAGTATTCGTTGAAAAGGGGGCACGTCTAGGGTGGGTTCTTGAGGTTTTGTTTGAACTTCAATTTTGAGGTTGTGAATGATAGCTTTAGGCAGCAGTTCTGGGGAAGCGACGTAATCCAAAATTTGGGTATTGATAGCGTTGTGGGGCATGCCGGTAAATTGGGCGGTTTGGGTATCTTGGGAGTAAATACGGCCGTTATACTTCTTGATCTCCCGAATCCCATTGGTGCCATCACTTCCGTTGCCCGACAGGACCACACCCACAGCTTGCTCTTTTTGATCGAGTGCCAATGATTCAAAAAATATGTCAATCGGCATCGAAAGCGTCGGTTTAGGCTCCCGCTCCTCCAGCAACAATGCCCCTTTTTTGATAGTCATCGTCTTTCCACTAGGGATCAAATAAACACAATTTGGTTTAACAACAACCCCTTCTTCGGCTTCCTCCACCATCATTTTGGTCATTTTACCCAGCAGCTCAGCCATCAAGCTTTTATGAGTGGGCAGCAGGTGCTGGATAATTACAAAACCCATTCCTGTATCTGGCGGCACATTCTTAAAAAACTTTTCTAATGCCTCAAGCCCACCAGCCGAAGCGCCAATACCCACAATAAATTGAGGGGTTACACCGTCTTGCTTAGGTTGTTTTGGCTTCTGATCCTTTATTTCTCGTTCTGTCTCAACCTTCTTTTGATCCGTCACTCAACTTTCCTCAACTGCTATGGTTCTGTCCATCATCACACGATGGGAATCGAAATGGACAGAACCTGATGTTTCGTCTAACTTCTTCACAATCATTCTTCATCAAATTACTGAGAAGAAACATTAGATTTCAATTTTGGCAATATTTTCTAAAATCGTTTCCAAAGCCAAAGGCTTTTGCAAAAAAATAAAAGGCTCCAACCCTCGCATTTGATGAAGCGCTTTTTCCTCACCGTATCCAGAAAAAACGATCACGGGCACCTCAGGATTAATGCTTCGCAATCGTCGTATGGTTTCTGCCCCGCTCATCACGGGCATTGTCATATCGCACAACACAACCGAGATTTTTTCACGGTAGTATCGATAGAGCTGAATAGCCCTTTGTCCATTTTCTGCCGCCAGCACGTGGAACCCCTTGAGCTGCAGGAGCTCAGTAAGGCTATCTCGCACATAATCTTCATCATCAACAACCAAGAGCATTCGGTTTGAATAATCGTCTCTTGAGGCAATAGGGCCTTGGTGTTCAGGCTCACGAACATCCGTGAGTGCTGGCAGCAGGATGGTAAAGCGGCTACCCTCGCCTTCTTTTGTTTCTAACCGGATGGCCCCATTGTGAATTTTCAATATCCCTTGAACAGCCGCCAATCCCAATCCTCGACCTGTAAATTTAGTCGTGTAAAACGGGTCAAAAATTTTACTCACCGTTTGGGGACTCATCCCGTTTCCATAGTCAATAACGTCAATTCTAAGGTACATTCCTTTTTGAATAAGATTATTATTCAATGGATTTGTCACATTATGTTCAATGATTTCCATGCCGCTGTAAATTGAAACTTTACCGGCTTCATTTGCATAAGATTCGGCCGCATTAATGATCAAATTAATGATAACCTGCTGAATTTGGCCAGGGTCTGCTTCAATAAATCCTAAATCTTTAGCAAGATTCGTTTCGATTAAAACGGTACTGGGAAGGGTGGCTTCAAGCAGATTAACATTGTCTAAAATGAGATTATTGATGTTAATAATCTCTTTTTTAACATGCGATTGCCCCGTATAGTCAAGCAATTTCTTTGTGAGCTGAGCAGCACGTTGAATCACGGCTAATGATTTCTCGATGTGGGTAAAGCTGGGGTGGCCTTCACCCATTTTGGCTAAGGCTAACGTATTCTGGTTATTAATGGCCGTCATGAGATTATTAAAATCATGGGCTACGCCACCCGCCATAATGCCCAAGCTTTCTAATTTTTGGGCGTTGTACATCGCCTCTTCGGCTTTTTTACGGGCAGTAATATCGCTCACCATTACCTGAATCACCTCTTTATCAAATAAGGGATCATGCGTCATCCCCCCTTCTAATTTGACTGGAAATTCTGATTTATCAGGGCGAACGAGTGAAACTTCACAGCTGTGGAGATTCTTTTCAATTAATATTTGGCGCAAGAAGAGATAAAATTTATCTTGAGATTGTTTAGAAATAAAGTCGGTAAACGGCTTCTCAATGATGTTTACATTTTCAGTGTAGGTTTGCTTTTGGAATGTATGATTTGCCACTAAAATAATACCATTGTCCTGTAGCGTTACATAACCAACTGGCGCAAAATTAAAGAGATGAAAATATTGTTCCTGCGCTTTTTGAATATCTTCCTGGGCTTCACGAAGGGATTGATTCTGGAGTTCAAGCTCAATTTGATAAACATGCAACTCATGGATTAATCTTTTTGTGTCATCAATGCTGAATCCTTCAATATCATCACTCATCCCCCTTAAAACAAGCTCAGCCTTCTCTCGAAGCTCCGATAGCGTATTTCTATCTATCGTGTGGTTTACAGTTTTATCAATGCCATTCATAAAAATTTCCTAATTTACAAGATACAATATGCAACAAAATACTCAACTCGTTTCCAACCAAGTCCTCGTAAATTCAATTCTTAAAAGCACAAATCTAAATTTTCTGATTATTGATATAAATTTTTCGGTCCTTGAACATCAAGGGATGCTATTTGCTCATTTCGAACAGGTTTCTAATGGCGAGGCTAGAGCGTCTGTCTACGACTTATTGCCGGAAATTGCTGAACTGGATTTACCAAATGGATTATTTGTAGAAAATCTAACGGTTCCAATCACAACGCCGAAAATCCAGCATCGCTCGCCAGAAGGCTCAACGCTCTTTTTACGATTACATTTTGAAAAATTACCCAATGTTCCTTATGTGCTTATCCTCATTGAAGAGGTGACTGACGAAGGGGAATTGGAAATCGCTCTTCGGAAAAGTATTGAAGAAATCCATATGCTCCACGCCAAAATGGATCACACTTCAGCTCGCCTTAATCGGTTGTTAGAACGTTTTATGCCTGCTCGCGTCGCTCGAAAAATCATTCATGACGAAGAGGTTCCCTTTCCTGGAAGTAACACGGTCAGAGAATGCAGCATCCTTTTTACCGATATGCGAAACTTCACGGCGTTTGCTGAACAGGTGTCACCAGAAGAAACGGTTAAGGTATTAAATCGATATTTCGACGTGATTTCAGCATCCATTGAATTGTTTGAAGGTAGCATTATTCAACTGATTGGCGACCTATTAATGGCAACGTTTAATGTGCCTGACGATCAACCTGATCATGCCCTCAGAGCCTGTTTGGCAGCGTTAGAAATTCAAGAAAGTTTACAAAAAATTAACAGGATTGACGACGACTTGCCTAAGCTAGGGTTTGGGATTGGAATTAGCACGGGTCTGGTAACCCCTAGCTACATCGGTTCAAAGAATCGGTTCCAATTTGCAACGGTTGGTGATGTTACAAATGTGGCTTTTCACCTATGTTCTAATGCGAAAGAAAATCAGATTATTATTTCCAATTCTACATTAGAGGAAGCAAGAGGGTACAGTACTTTAGTAAAAGTTGAACCGCTGGGGGAAATGCAGTTAAAACGGCGTCGGAAACCTTTGTTGGCGTATGAGCTTAAAGAATTAGTGAGCATCCAAAAATAATTGATGGGAAAAATGGATGCCCTTCTAGCGGCCTAAGCCTTTTAAAATTTGCGAAGTTTACATAAAGTTTTGCTAAGAATCATACAATTCAGGTCGCGTTAACAAAATTTTTCAGAATGACTTGAGCTGTAGGAGCTTACTGAGGAAAGGTGAGTAAAGCTAGGGCAACGTTTAGGGCATAACGGGTTGATAGAATACGGCCGTCTAACAAACCATAGCGTAATTCTTCAACAGGCACCCATTTAGTGGCAGCAATATGCTTCGGATTTTTTTTAGGCTCACAATGCTTTGTAGCATTTTGGGCTACAAAAATGTGTCCAATCCCTTCATTATGCTCGCTATTTTTCAAATAAGTACCAATATAGTTCCAGCGCTGCGCTTGAAATCCCGTTAGGCTGAGGAGCGCGTTCTGAACGGCCGTTAATGGGTCATCAGACTCCGTGATCAACGCCTCTACCATCGCCCATTTACCGATAGGTTTAGTCACTGCATCACTTTCAATCACCAAAGCTTGCCCCTCATCATTAAAAACAACTGCATTCACAACTTCTAGCGGCAAAGGCTTATCAGGTGCTTCATTGAAAGTCGAAATATTAGATTCAATTTTAGGGTTTTCAATGTTATCAATCACGATTCAAATT
Source organism: Chloroflexota bacterium (assembly GCA_039029915.1). Lineage (GTDB taxonomy): Bacteria > Chloroflexota > Anaerolineae > Promineifilales > Promineifilaceae > QQUD01. The sequence goes on along the minus strand of JBCCFD010000001.1, from coordinate 42,000 downwards.
GAGTCAATATTGGCCACTCAATTGACTTTGTAACCCACCAGTTCGAGTTAGGAGATAACAAAATAAATTAAGCAGTATTTCTATTGTAGAAAAAGTGTAGAAAAAGAACTTGTTCTACAATTCGATTATCTAATATTTAGCTAGGACCCAGCTGATTCCCAAACGTTCGTTAAACGACTCCCATGCGTGTCATTGAGATGTTAGTTCACATCCATTACAATGTAGCTTTCCAAAAAGCCACCAGCAATGGGGCTTTAGTATGATCTTTATATTGATTTACAATCTAGACAGAAAAGTTGGACTCTTGTATACTATTTTTGCTAAAGTAAATCACTTTTTGAGCTTAGGTAAAATGAAGCTCCCGCTTTGAATAACATAACGGTCATAAACTTCGTTTCCTTAAGGTTCCAAAGCTTTTACTTAACAAGGTTTTCAATTTAGAAACTTCGGAACACTTAGGCTTTTTGAAAGGCTACTGTGATTTGCTTAAACAGAAGGGTGATGGCCTCGCACGTGCGAGGTTATTTGATTTATTGGGGATGCCAACAACAATCCAAAGTGCATCAACTGCACCAGAATAAGATTTTATCTGATGAGTGAGCAACTTTCATCTGATTTGTTATTGCTCAAATTTGGAAATTGGAGTGAAGGCTATGGCAACAGGAATTGAACCTTATCCAGTCACAAAAGAAGGTTTGGAAGAAATCAAACAAAAATTAGACCATCTTAAAGGCGCACGCCGTGAAGAGGTTTCCGTGAAACTTGAGGCGGCTATTGCCCAAGGTGATTTAAAAGAGAACGCTGATTATCATGCGGCTAAAGAAGAACAAGGGTTTATTGAAGGCGAAATTCGCGATCTCGAAGATAAATTGCGCCGCGCAAAAGTCATTGAAAATGTTGGCCCATCAAGTACGGTTCGAGTTGGCAGCACGGTTACGGTTTTAGAAGTTGAATATGATGAGGAAGCCGTTTACCAAATTGTGGGACCTCATGAAGCGGACCCATCAAACGGCCGTATTTCTAACGAATCAGCCTGGGGCAGAGCGCTCATTGGCGGAAAGAAAGGTCAAACGGTTCAAGTCAACTCACCCGGTGGGTTGATTGACGTGCAAATTGTAAATATTCAATAGTATATACATTCTTGGTAATTGGTAGTTAGTAATGTAGGAAGACTCCCACATTTACTTGTTATCAATTACCATTTTTTTATTTTCCCCATTGACACACCATATTCCCCTCTGGTAGTATTCTCCGCAACTTGATACTTTCAAACGCTTTGACAGGGACAGACTATTTGGATCACTGATTCTTGTAAATCATCATATTTTTAAAGTAACCAAGCTAAAAATATATGATTTACCTAGAGAGCAAAACGACAGGTGAAAGTTTTGCGTATCATTCCCGATAGTGACACCCTTGAGCAGATTGGTGAACAAGTTAGCAATTGAGAAACGATAAATATCACTTTGTCTAATTCGCCCAATTGCTCCAGTAGCCAACTCCGGTTTCGCCCGTTATCGCGACCCTAAGGTCTAGGTTTTCCTTCAAAAAATCTTGACAAATGGCGGTGGCACCACGTGCGGCCTCAGAATTTTAGCAAATTCAGGCTCTCGTCCTCCAAGCAGGACGGGAGCTTTTTTTGTTTTAGGGTAAACGCAGATTGGACTTGTCGATGATCGTTTCGACAAAGCTCATAAAAAATGCGCTACCCGCAACTGTTAAAATGTCTGTTTTGCGCCCTCGTCCTCCAAGCAGGACGGGGGCGTTTTTGTTTTTTAAGCGTTCAGGCTCGACGGTTTATGAAAACCTAGCGGGTCTGAATCATCAACTATTTTGGAGGTTGATCATGAATAAAATTCGTACTGTAAAAGCAGCCGAGCATATTGGCACGGCCGTTATTATTGAGGGGTGGCTACAACACCACCGTCGGCATGGCAACATTAGCTTTCTGGTCATTCGGGACGGCTGGGGGACCATTCAGGTGGTTTGCGAAAACCCGGAAGTGATTGAGCAGCTAGAGGCGATTGCTTTAGAAAGCATCGTCTCTGTGCAGGGAAAAGTCGTTGAAATGGCTCAAGCCCCAAATGGCGTGGAGATCCATCAGCCGGAAGTTCGTGTCATCACGGCCGTATCTCATCCTTTGCCACTGACAATCAACAAACGAGAAATTAAAGCGGCCTTACCGACCCAGCTCGATCACGCCGTGTTTACTAATCGGCACCCAAAACGGCAGGCCACTTTTCGGCTCTCAGCCGGCGTCATGGCGGGGTTTCGCCAAACGCTCAACGCTCAGCAGTTCACCGAGATCCAAAGCCCAAAGCTGGTGGCATCTGCTACAGAAAGCGGGGCGAATGTGTTTGAGTTAGGCTATTTTGGTAGGCCAGCCTATTTAGCCCAAAGCCCGCAATTCTACAAGCAAATTATGGTGGGAATTTTTGAGCGCGTCTATGAAGTGGGGCCTGTTTTTCGGGCAGAGCCACACAACACCTCGCGGCACATCAATCAATATGTCAGCCTAGACGTTGAGTTTGGGTTTATTGAAAATCATTTTACGGTAATGGCTATGTTGGAAAATGTAATAACGGGCATTTTGAGGTTTTTGGCAACCCATCATGAAAGAGAACTATCGCTATTAAACGTCAAGCTACCCGAGGCTAAACGGCCGTTTCCACACATCCATTTCTCTGAAGCCAAAGCGCTGATTCAGAAAAGCGAGCCAAAGCTGGCGACTGAAGAGCACGACCTAGCCCCAGCCGAGGAGCGCTGGTTAGGAGAGTGGGCGAACAAGGAGTTTGGGTCAGCCTTTTTGTTTGTGACGGGCTATCCGATGCCAAAACGGCCGTTTTATACCCATCCTGAACCGAATGATCCAGCCTATTCCAACTCATTCGACTTGTTGTTTAACGGGCTTGAGCTGGTCACTGGTGGGCAAAGGCTGCACACCTATGAATCCTACTTAGAGGCCTTAATAAAGGCCCAGCTGTCACCAGAGCCATTTGAAACCTATCTTGAGGCGTTTAAATTTGGCATGCCCCCACACGGTGGGTTTGCAATTGGGCTTGAGCGATTTCTAACTCAGCTCATCGGTTTCTCTAATGTTCGGCTGGCCACCCTCTTCCCCCGCGACATTAATCGCCTGACCCCCTGAGGCTACCATGGATGACGATGACGATAATGATGATAATGATTGGGACTTGTTAATTAAAAAGTGATAGGTGATGCGTCATTAGGTAAGACGTATCACCTATCACTTTTTCACTCTCTTCTCTATTCTCGCTACTCTCAACTAAATCTAGTTTGCATTAAACATATGCACATCTTGCTGCGGGAAGGGGATTGAGATGCCAGCTTCGTCGTAACGAAGCTTGACTTGCTCTGTTAGATTTGCAGAAACCCCCGGATGATCCTCAAAACGAATCCAAGGCATCGCCACTAAATTCACACTGCTGTCCGCTAATTCACCAACAACCACAACGGGTTCTGGTTCAGATGCGATCCGTTCATCAGATTTCATGATTTCCAGCAAGATTTCCTTCGCTTTCTTAATATCATCCCCGTAGCCAATGCCAAAAACCATATCGTATCGATAGATGCCTTTTTCGGTATAGTTGACAATATTGCCGCCGATGACTTGATTGTTTGGGATGTAAACTGTCTTTTTGACTGGCGTTGTCAGCTGGGTATGGAAAATTTTAACTTCCGTTACCTCGCCAGTTTCTCCGTTAAGTTCAACAACATCCCCAAGTTTATACGGCCGTAACAAAATAATCATAATGCCTGCTGCTAAATTTCCCAATGAGTCCTGCAATGCCAACCCTAAGGCTAATGTCAAACCACCCAATATGGCCACGACCGACGTTGTCGGAATACCTAAAATGCTTAGGGCTGCCACAATGACAATAGCAAATAGCAAGTAATACAAAATATTACCGGCAAAGTTAGACAGCGTTTTGTCGACCTTACTCGTTTGCATCGCCTTTTTAGCGCCATTCACAAGCATGCCCGCGACCCAACGACCTATGATAAATGTAGCAATCGCCCCTAAAATTTGGAACCCGTAGGCGCCAATTAAACTAGGCAAAGAATTGAAAAACTCAGTCATGTAAAACTCCTTTTCTTGTCAAAATTTCTTCCTATTTGAAGTATCTATCAGTGTGAAATAGTTGTCCAATCTCTAGAAGACGGCATAATCCCGATATGAGTGAAGAACAACCATTTTTTGACGAAGAAACTGAAAAGAATTTGCCAGCTCTGCTTGAACATTTACCTGAACCGGTAAAACTCGTTGTTTGGGGGGATCCTGAAGCAACGGAATTTGAAAAACAGGCGGTTCGACTATGTGAAGAGCTTTCTAGTCGATTTAAAACGATATCTTATACCACCCGGCCTCGACGCGTAAACTACGATTATTATCCGGTGATTGGGGTCATGGGGGGAGATGCAGAGGATACAGGCGACCACAGCTGGGAAGATTTCGGGGTGCGGGTCATCGGCTTACCGGCAGGGTATTCAATGACATCGTTCATAACGGCCGTTCAGGCGGTCTCTTTCCGGGGCATGACGCTTGATGCGATGACGCGAATTAAGCTCAAACAGCTCACTGACAAAGTCAACATTCAAGTAATTTCAGCAGCCAACAACGAAGGAGGAGCGATTGTTGCTCAGCCAGCGTTTAATATGGCTGTGGTTAGTGCCAATATCCGCACGCTTTATATCATGTCAGATCAATTTCCAGCCATTACGACCAAATATTCGATCGATATCGTGCCGCATATGGTGATAAACGGCCGTGTTCATATATCAGGGGTTATTGATGAGGGGGATATGCTGAAGCAAGTGGCGCAGGCGGTTAAAACAGCACCGATTTAGGGAGTGTATTGGTATATTGGTGATCCTAAATATTACCTATATTACCCATAACGCTCATAATAGAACACTAGGCTCGTGCCTCTCAATCTTTTACTTCTTATCCGCATCTTTCAGCCGTGCATTTGGCGTTGGGGAGCGGGAGACGCGATCAACGACGCGACGGCGCATGCGGCGCATTTGTGAGCGCGTGCGTGCCCAAATATACCGCGCCCGCTTCCATTCTCGTTCAGGCAGTGAAATTTCAGGTGGCGTTACATTCCATTTCACCACGCAGGAAGCCCACGTTAAGCCACCACCAAACCCGACAAACACCACATTGTCATCTGGTTTTAGACGACCAGCTTCAACGGCGTCGCAGAGGGCAATTGGAATTGAAGCAGCGGATGTATTGCCAGCTTCATGGACGTTCATGTGGAAAATATCACTTGACACCTTCAGCTTTTTAGCCGCCGACTCAATAATTCGCATATTGGCCTGATGCGGCACAACAAGACTTACATCTTCCATGGTAATGTTGGCTTTTTTAACAACTTCAGCAATTGAATCGCTGACGACTCTGGTAGCAAACCGAAACACTTGACGGCCGTTCATGGAAATGGTGTTGTGATGATGTCCATTAGACATGTAATCATCATTCAACATCGGCATTGGATTTTTGTACACAGCTGGCAGGCAAAGCAAATCACCCCCTGAGCCATCTGAGCGTAAAGTTGAAGAAAGCACACCGCCTGGAATCGTTGAGCCTCGCAGCACAACCGCACCGGCACCGTCGCCAAACAAGATACAGGTGGCCCGATCGTTCCAATCAAGCACCCGAGACATTGTTTCAGCCCCAATCACAATTGCGTTTTTAACGGTTCCGGCTTGAATAGCGTTAGCGGCTGTGGTTAGCCCATAAACAAAGCCTGAACAAGCCGCACTCAAATCAAAAGCGCCGGCTCGGTGAGCCCCTAAATAATCTTGAACCTGTGATGCAGTAGAAGGGAAAATATATTCGGGAGTAGATGTGGCTACAATAATAAGCTCAACTTGAGAAGGATGAAGATCAGCAACCGCCAGCGCGCGGGCTGCGGCTTCAAAAGCTAAAGTGGCTGTGGTTTCCCGTTCTCCAGCGACGCGTCGCTCTTTAATACCGGTGCGCTGATACACCCACTCATCAGTTGTATCAACAATTTGGGCGATATCATCATTTGTGACAATTTTCTCGGGTAAATAACTGCCCCACCCGACGATATGAGCATATTTCATGCAGACACTCTGACCTTTCCACTTTTTCCGTTTTTTACAAATGCTTCATTTGTAAATTTATTTCTGCTGACCCAAAGGGGCTATTTTCTACCTTGGTCTGATTTCCTCAACTCATTTATAAAACCCATGCTTCTCCAAACCGTTACGCCTAATTTTATTTTCTTAAGGATTGTTTTCAAGTGGGTAATGTTACACATAAGGTTGTTCTAATTTCTTATTATGCTTTATTAAAAACTGAGTACAATTGAACGATGTGAACGTCTTGCTTTTACTGAAACCCATTTCAAAAGATATATTTATCGTTCGCCTATTCACAAGCCTAACCAATCGCGGGATTATGTATGACACAATTTGACCCAAATTATCAAGAAGACAAAGTTAAAAATCATGACCGAACCACAAAAATCATTCTTGGTTCTTGCTTGGGTTTGTTTATTTGCTCCATTTGTTTTATCGGGTTGGGCATAGCTGGATATGCTTATTTTGAAGAAAACAACACGGCCGTTTCTGAACCGACCCCGATTGCTGAGGTGGATCGAACCGACCAAGCCACCCGTCGAGCAGAATTAGTGGCGACAGAAGCCCCAAGCGAAACGCCCGTTCCTATTGCTACCGAAAGTCCGGTTATTGAAGAAACTGCGACGGTAGAAACGGCCGTTCCCGAAATCCAACCAACGACCACCGCCGTCAGCATCGGTGCCCCCGAAAATATTGACCAAACCTTTGTATCGAGTCAAGCGTTTATCAATTTACAAGCGCTGCTGGCTGCCAACTACCCTTCAAACGATTACTTTGAAGCGGGCAATCGGCTGGGTAACTACAACATCGAAAACCGCACCGTACCGGGTCCCAAGTATGCTCTGGGTGATATCGAAATCTTTTTCAACGGTGACGAGCGAATCGAAGCCGAGCTTCTTGAAATCAGTGAACACGCCTACTTTTGGGTGGATACCGATGCCACCGTTAATCCAGCAGATATCGTGGACGCGGCTGAAACGTTTGAGACGCAATATTATGAGCCCACCATAGAAATTTTCGGCAGCTACTGGGAGCCAGGCGTTGACCAAGACCCTCGCATCTCCATCCTGCACGTCGCCGAAGGCACCAGCGGTGAGCTCGGCCGTTTTAACAGCATCGATGAATATCCGCGAACGCTTTATAGTGAATCAAACGAACAAGAAATCGTTTATTTAAGTTTGGACGAGCTAGATGTTGGGGAAGCACTTTATTTCGGTACGCTAGTTCATGAGCTGCAACACCTTACCCAGTGGCACCAAGACCCCAGCGAAGCGTTGTGGGTCAATGAAGGGTTATCTCAGCTCTCTGAGATTATGGTTGGGCTTTACACAGCTGATGAGGCAGACTATTTGCTTGACCCTGATACACCGCTAAACACATGGAACTTTGATGAACCTGAACTTTATGCACACTATTCAGCCTCGTATTTGTTTATGGTTTATTTCTGGGAGCAACTAGGGGACCCAGCCGTTCAAGAACTGGCTCGACACCCGGCCAACGGCATGGCTGGCGTTAACCTCATTCTCTCTGAATATTTACCGGACGTCTCTTTAACGCAGTTTGTGGGTAATTGGGCAGCGGCTAATTACATTGATGATGTCATCACGGGGCTCGATTATTATTACGACTCGCTCGATTTTAGAAGGCCAACTTTTATCGAAGTGGCCAATGGGTTGCCCTTTAGCTATGAAGCGGAGCTTGATCAGTTCGGTGTTCACTATATCGACTTATTAGACCTGCGAGGTCCTGTACAAATCAAGTTTGCGGGTGATACCGTGCAAAAACTAACCACAGCCCCACCGGTTAGCGGTAGCCAAATGTGGTTTGCTCCACCGGTTGATGAGCTCAATGCCCAGCTCACGGCCGCTTTTGATTTAACGGCCGTTGCTTCCGCCACGCTTGAATATGATATCTGGTACCAGCTTGAAAAGGATTACGACTACGCCTATGTTTCAGCGTCTACCGATAATGGGGCCAGCTGGGAAATCCTGATCACCGAAAACTCAGACGCCGGTGAATTTGGGCCAGCTTATAATGGTGACAGTAGCAACCAAACCAAGACCGGCTGGATTCGGGAGTCCATCTCACTGGATGAGTACACAGGACAAACGATTTTGATTCGCTTTGAAGTGCTTACCGACTCGGATATCGTTGAAAAAGGGGTCGCTCTTGACAATATCTCCATCCCTGAGCTGAATAATTACGTAACTACTGTCGAAGATGGTGGGGACGGCTGGCAGGTAGAAGGGTTTGTGCCCATTGGGAATGACCTTCCTCAACAGTGGAGTATCCAGCTGATTCAGGACGGTCCGGAACCCAAAATTGTTCCGATTGATTTAGACGAATTTAATCAGGCCGTTTTAGATGTGGAAATTGGTAAAGGGGGGGGCGTCTTGGTAATTGTGCCAACCACCCCATTCACAAGAGAAGCTGCAAACTATTGGGTATCTATTGAAGGAACGGAATAGGGTGCATGTTGCAAGGTGGCAAAGTAGAAGGCAGCAAGTGGTAACTGACACGGCTGATAAGTGAAAAAGCGCTCTGCGGTCAAGCATAAGTGAAACGAAAGACCTATTTTGAATAAAACGATGGTGACAAATCTCGTTTCCTAAAGGTTCCGAAGGGTTTATCTCAAAAGGTATTCAATTTAGAGACTTCGGAACGCTTAAAGCTCAGCACTCATAGCTCAAAGCGAATTGCCAGCAACCTATTCTCCGCCTTTCATTTGGGCAAACTGGGTTTCAAGACGTTTTTGGGTTTCCTCACGGGCTTTTTGGGCTTCAGCCATCGCCTCATTCCAGCGCGCTTGCGCACCCGAGCGTAGATCTTCACCCGATGCGGGCGCTAGCAAAATCGCCGTAACGGCTCCAATCAACGCCCCACATAGCGCCCCAGCTAAAAAACTAAACATTTTGTTCATGATGGTCTCCTTTTATGTGATAGGCTTGTCAGCAGTTCAGCTGGTTGGCCTGTCAGCTTTTCGGGTCATGCTTTCATCATTTTAACAGTCAGAGCCATGAGGGATACAAGGGATGATTATCAAAAGCCTCCCACTCGCTCTACACTCTAGCTATCTATTCTCTCTTCTACAAAACCCAATTATAGGCTGACCGTTACGATTTGCTATAATCCCTTCAATGTCTGAATATATCGAAATTGAAACAGAACCTAGCGACGATCAAGAGGTGATGTATTTTTACACCAATTTGCGTCTAACTGACCAAGCAGAAGAGGTGTATGAGTCAGTTGAGGCGATGGAAGAAGGGTCCGCTGTCGCCAACGCCCTCGCCGTTGTAGAAGGTATCGAAACGCTAAAGATTGAGCCCAGTGACCTAACGGTGTCTAAACATCCAGATGCAGAATGGCACGCTATCGTTTTGGATGTAACGGCCGTTATCAAAGATTTCTTCCTCTAATCGATGAAGCCCAACCGGTCTCCCAATTTCATCTTATTTTCGCTCGCTTTTGGGGTTTTCATTGCCGCAGATGATCTGACCGTCGTCTCCACGATGCTGCGCCAAATTATCTTTGACCTCGAAATACCCTTGCCAGATGGCTTAGACCAAGCCACGTGGATCGTCAATGCCTATCTAATTGCTTACGTCGTGGTGATGCCTTTTATTGGGCGCGTCAGCGATATTGTCGGGCGACGAGCAGTCTATATCAGCTCGCTGCTTCTGTTTTTGGCGGGGTCAATCTGGGTGCCATTCGCCAACAGCTTTGAATCCTTTCTTTTTGGACGTGTTTTGACAGCCCTAGGCGGCGGTGCCATGGTGCCTGTGGCAATGGCCGTGATTGCAGATGTGTATCCCGCTGAAAAAAGAGCCACCGCTCTCGGCACGCTTGGGGCTATCGACACGGCCGGTTGGGTGTGGGGACCACTTTATGGGGCACTGCTTATTCGTTTTTTGACGTGGCGCTGGCAATTTTATCTAAACATCCCCTTAACAATAATTGGTCTTATTTTAGCGTGGAGGGCGCTGGCTGATTTGCCTCAACCCACAGAAAAGAAGCGCATTGACTGGATCGGAACGGCCGTTCTCACCCTCGTGCTGCTCTGCTTTAATATTGCGTTGCTAAACAGCGGAGACGTGCAAAGTGCAGGAGGGTTTGCGAGCTTTTCGAATGAGGCCACTCTCAGTCCCACAACGACTTGGATATTGTATAGTGTTTCCATTATTGGCATGATTGCGTTTGTTCTCATCCAACGAAATCTAATGCAGCGGGCAGCACAAACAGCCCCATTAATCAATCTGACCTTATTCCAGCGGCCCAACTTTTCAGTTGCTGTCCTAATCAACTTTCTCGTTGGGGCGATATTAATTATTGCAATGGTAAATGTGCCTTTGCTGGTTAATGTGTTAGCGGTTGACGTAGCCCAATCTGCTTTGATTAGTGGCTACCTATTGAGCGGGATGACGGGCGCAATGGCCGTTATGGCACATGTCGGAGGCAAGATGACCGAACGGTTTAGCTACCGGCTCCCGGCGACGATTGGGCTTCTTTTTTGTATCAGTGGCTTTGCCCTACTTGGCTTAAACTGGCGAGTAAACACGCCGTTTTGGCAATCAGGGTGGCAGTTAGTCATCCTTGGGATTGGGTTTGGGCTGTTGACAGCGCCGGTGGGAACGGCCGTTATCAACGCCGCCCCTGATGATCAACGAGGTATCGCATCTAGTTTAGTTATCGTGATGCGGCTCATCGGCATGAGCGTGGGGCTATCAGGACTAACCGCCTTTGGCCTACGCCGCTTCAACATCCTTCGCACCCAAATTGAGCTGCCCGACCTCCCCATCACAGACCCAACATATCAGCAAGCGATTGTAGACGGCTTAGTTCAAGTAACGGTCCAAGTTTTGACAGAGACGTTTTTGGTAACGGCCGTCGTTGGGGTAGGGGCGTTGATATTTGCATTCATGCTTAAAAAGGATGGGTAGGACAGGGTGGTAGAGTGGTAGAGTTTCGCTGACTCACTCATATATGCTCTCACCTATTCGCCAAATTTGACATGGCCGATTACTCCCTACTAAAATAGCCAACATGACGATATTGGTAAAAACAAAATCTAAGTTGATGACAGCAGAAGAGTTGGCTAAACTTCCTCCAGACGCCAGTCGTGGCGAACTAGTGCGAGGAGAATTTAAACCGATGTCACCTGCCAGTTTTCATCATGGAACCATTGCTCATAAAATCAGCCTTTTGTTGGGCATGCACATCTTACAGGAAAAAAGTGGTGTTATGTGTGCCGCTGAAACGGGCTTTCTGATTGCAAAAAACCCAGATACCGTTCGGGCACCTGATGCAGCATTCGTCACGAATGAGAAATTTGAGAAGTTTGCATCTGAAAAAGGCTTTTTTGATGGTGCGCCAGATTTAGCTGTGGAAGTAATTTCGCCAAGCGAAACGGCCGTTGAAATTGAAACAAAAATTATCGAATATCTGGAAGCGGGGACCCAGCTCGTTTGGATACTCTACCCTCAAACCCAAACTATAACCATTCATCAAGCCCCCAATATTGTCAAAAAGTTAGCTAACCAAGACATGCTCATCGGAGACCCGCTTTTTCCTAATTTCTCTGTTCCCGTCGATGAAATTTTTGGCTAATGTCAAAATGTCACCAAATGAAAAAAGTATCAAAACTAACTTTCTATTCTCTTGCTTATCTCGCTAGCTACCAGCTCCCCAATTTAATGTATAGCAATTAACCCCTTCATGTGGTGGTAATAAATATTGATAGCCGCTGTCGGGCGCTAGCAAAGCAAATTGAAATTCATTTAACTGATAAACAACCCATTTCTTATCCTCAGACCAAACTTCCAAATTAAAATCGATGGCATTGATTTGATAGGTTTGGTGGGTCTCAATGTTGAATAGCGTAAGCGCAAATGAATTACCATTATAATTTGAGAAGTCACCAAACATGAGCCAATCATTTTCTAACGACGTCACTGTGTCGATATTGCCAATTCGTTGCGGCAGTTGCTGCACATCTGCTAACCCAGTCTCAACATCAATATCAAAAACAAGCTCCACCCAGCCCCTGTCCTCTGGTGAAAGTCCACGGGGGAGGAAGCGAATATAGACCAAGGCATTGTCATTAAAAGAAGCAGAAAATGAAAGGTCTGACAGCTGTTGAGCGTCACTTATTCTCGTAAGCTCATTGTCAGCACTCGAGTAAAGTCGCTGCATTGTTTCTGTTTCAATGTTATACAAATTCAGCTGCCACTGGATGAAGGGGTCATCTTCAATCAATTGTAAAAGAATAAGGTGTCGATTACCAAACCACTCTACCTGATACACATTTGAAGCAATTTTTTTAGCCGGTTCAGTGATGTCGTCCGTTAGATAAATGTCCCCTGCGAAAAACGTGTGGCTCTGATGAAATTCGCTGCTATTCCCGTAGAAAAAATAGGTGTCCTTATTGGGGGCGGGTTTATAATAGATAGAATCCCCAATGATAGTTTGCAGGCATCCATCATTCGTACAACTTGTTAAATCAAACATAATTGTTTCAGTTTGGTTAATGGAATTATTAAAAAATTTCTGGACCACTAGATTTTGCCCATCATTAATAAACGCTGGCAGATAAAATCCTACATTTTCTTCTGCCAACAATAAGGGGATAATTTCTACTTCACGCCACAGGAAGATTGATATGACAGTGTTTGCCTCATTTTCAGGATCGAGGTTTCTTTGATTGATAAGAAAGTTATTGCTCTCGGGAATGGGTTGCACAAAGGTGATTAAAGACGCTTCATCTATTGGGTAGGTTCGTTCTTGATCCCACTTTTCTGCTTGAAAAGAATATTTTAAGATTGATAGTTCTTGAGCTGATTGAGTTCCTTCGCAAGAAAGATAAATGGATTGATTAGGCAATTCGCTTTGGATATCCTCAGCCGCATGTGTTGAGTGATCATAAACAAATCGAATCAACTTTAATTCGAGGGTTGCTCTGTCTTCAATATTCCCTAATTCTCGATAAAGTGCATAAACTGGATCGCGTCCATTTGTTTGCAAAAGGGCTTCTATCAACGCTTTATTTGATAATCCCAATTCTTTTTGCAAGAAAAGAAGCTCTAAGTAACCAAATTGCCGCTGCGTGGCAGTCATTTCTTGGTTATCCCAGACTGGGCGAGAATACTCTTGGGTCCACCTCTCAAAAATTTGAGCGTTTTGCTCTTCACTAAATGGAACCGGCCGTATACTCAACTCACTCAGCTGTTTGTCCACAAGCAAATTAAACAGATTTTGATGCTCACAGCACTCATACTCAACCAATTCTGCCATGGCGTGGGTCACAATTAAGTTGGCATAGCTGTTCAGCTGCGCGAGTTGGGCCTCATCAGATTGAGGTCGCCCGAGCAGTGATGGGGTGGGCAATTGTAAAACGATTGATTGATCGACAAGTAGATTCGAACGGTCATCACCCATTTCGTTAAGCAGCTCAGGAGAAAACCGCACTTCAATTTGCCAATCTTCGGCACAATCAAACTGATACTCACCACAAAACTGCTCTAAATATTGATTGATTTGAGCACCGTATTCTAAAGCAAGCTCACTATCTGTGGCTGGAACGTCAAGCTGCAGCCTGTTGAATTGAAGTGTTTTCTGCCCTCCCCAAAAGTCGGACCTAGGCGGCGCATACAGCCAGCGGTCGCGCCCTTTGCGATAAACTGCCGTATGCTCGAGCTGCACCGTTTCCGTCATGCCTTCCCCTACCTCGACCACATAGGGCATCAAGTAGGATACTTCAGCTTGTCGGAAATCATCTGCAAGGGAAATGTCGTCGATGGTTGGGGATACGGCCGTATCCTCAGCGGCAAACCCTACCCCATAAAATTGCCGATCAAAAAAGGTATCGGTTTGGATAGCCGTCCGTAAAGACTCATTCCACTCTGGATCAGCTGCCGATAGATTCCCCCAAAATAACGAGACATCCCCATTATCAGCCGCATTCATCAAAAGTATATGCGTCGCCAATACCTCTTGCTTTGTCGCCGTTGTCGCTTCTTCAACGCGCTGATTGGCCTGCGTGTACACAACAGTACCTGTCACCAGCACACCACAAAGAATGACCAGCCACCATCGCACTGAAAGCCGCCGCTTTGGCGTAGGCGGGGAGGGTTGTTCTGACTCAATCCATTCAGACTGATCTTCATCCGTTTGCCAATCAAACATAGTTATTTTTAGTTACACAAAAATAAAACAAAAACGCTCGACATTTGGGGTCATTATGAGATAAATAGCCATCTTGTCGAGCGTTTCTAATATAGAATTTAATTCAGGCTTTGTACGGTTTTGGTCAATCGCAGCAGGCTCAGCTGTTCATTGAGACGACGATTCATTCACCCCACAAATGTTCTTCACAACTTAGAAATCAGCACCTTAGCCTCACTTAGACCAACATCATGCGCAATCTTCCGCATCAATTTTCCTCTAGCTATCCTCTTCCCAACCAGCACTCGTACAAACACCTTCATGTGATGGCAATAAATAACGATAGCCGCTTTCCGGTTCTAACAGCGCCAGTTGGTTTTGATTCAAACGATAAACAACCCATTGTTTATCATCTGACCATATCGAAGGGGCAAAATCTAGAGCATCAATCTGATACGTCTGCATAGTTTCTAAGTGACGAAGCTGATAGGTAACAAAATATCCATTTTCGGTTGAAACTTTACCAGACGTTAGCCACTTACCTTCTAATTGCAGGAAGGTTCCCTCCTCTTCGATGCGTTCAGACAAGATTTGAATTGAAGCTTTGCTATTATCTAAATCAACCTCAAAAAGGAACTCAATGCCACCTCTTCTTGGAAGTGTAGCTCCTTTAGGCCAAGCTCTAACATAAACAATCGGGGCCTCACTGAATGAAGATGCAAAATCAAGTTCAAACCAATTTGTCACATTGTTAATATCAGGCAAAGCATTGTCTTGACTTGAAAAAAGGACAGTTCTTCCCTTTGAATGCACCTTATAAAGCATCAATGCCCAGTGCAGCTGCTGCCCATCTTCAATCAACTGCAGATAAACTAGGTGGTCATTCCCGAGCCAATCTGCTGCATGAACATTATTCGCCACCATCCAAGCTGGATGCAGGATTTCATTGGTAACGTATAAATCATGTGCAATCAGAGATTGGGCAAACTGGTTTTCAATGCCACCATAGAAAAACAGACGGTTCCTATCCGGTGACAATTGATACGCTTTATATTCACCAATTGATCGACTCTGACAACCTGCTTCATGACAATGATTCAAATCAAGCAGGACCGTTTCGCTGGGAGTATTGTGGTCTTGAGAATATTTTTGAACGATTAGATAATTTTCATTTTCAAGCAGCTCTGGCGTATTAAAATTCTCATATTCTCCACCCGTAATCAATGGCTGTACGCTTTCGCCATCCCAGAGAAAAAGTGACTGAGTAAAAATCAGATTGTCGAGATCCAAATCCTCATCGAGCTCGATACTATTAATCACAAATTTGTTGTTTCCAAGCATCGTATACCCATAAGGGGACACAGCTGGTTCAAACAACGAATAGATCGATTTTTGATGCCACCCTTCTTTAGAGGGATGATGCCCTAAAATCACAAATCCTGGGCTTCCGATACAAGATAGGAGGATAGATTGATCGGGAAAAGCAGCAGTTTGATTATGGTTAGAATAAGTTGATCGTTGATAAACAAACTGGATCATTTCAGATGATAAGTCAGTGCGCTCATCGATAAAAAAAACGTCTCGATAAAGCTGAAATGTCGGGTCATTTTCATTTTGGTTACTGATTGCCCTGGCAAGAGCACCGTTAGACACATTAAGTTGACTTTGAATAAAGGTGAGCTCTAAAAGACCAAACTGACGATCTTGGGGCGTCATCTTTAGATTATTCCAGATGATTCTAAAATGGTCTTGATCCCACTTATCAAATAGCTGAGAATATTTTTCTGGTGTGAGGGTAAACGGCCGTATTTCCAACTCGCTTAGCTGTTTATCAACCACCAAATCAAACAAGTTCTTCTTCTGGCAACAATCGTATCCCGTCAAATCAGCGATAGCGTGCAAAATAATGAGGCTAGCATAGCTATTTTGGTGCGCTGATTTGGCCGCATTCGTGTGGGGTACGCCAATCAGTGTGGGGGTGGGTAATTGTAAAATGTGGGAGCTGTCTTCAATTGCGTCAAGACGGATCTGCGCTCTGTCGAGAGGAAAATCGGGCGAAAATCGCACTTCTAAGCGCCAGTCTTCCGGGCAATCAAACTGATACTCACCACAAAGCTGCTCTAAATGTTGATTGAACTGAACCGCATATACGCCAGCAATGTCACTATCTGCTTCAGGCGCATAAAGTTTAAGACGAGGAAGCTCATAGGTGAGCCAAGCCCCCCAGTCGCTGTTTCTGGGAGGTCCATACAGCCATCGGGTGCGTCCTTTGCGATAAACGGCCGTGTGCGTCAAGGAAACAGTCTCCGTTATGCCTTCTCCAACCTCAACCCAATACGGTACACGATATGCCACCTGAGCCGTTAAAAAATCGTTTGTTAGGGTAATGTCTGCAACAGTTGCAAGTTTAGGATTTCCAACCGCCGTAAACCCCACCCCATAAAACGGTCGATCAAAAAAGGTTTGGTTTTGAACGGCCGTTTCTTGAACCACCACCCACGCTAAATCCTCACCTGACAAATTCCCGCGAAATAACGCCACGTCCCCATTTTGGGCAGCCGACATAACCAAATGATGCGCCGCCAATATCTCTTGCTTTGTGTTTAAGATCGCTTCCTCAGCGCGTTTGATTGTTTGCCGGTAAATAACAACCCCAAATGCGATAAACACTACAAAGCCAATTAGGAACCAGCGCCCCCTTCTAGGCCGATTGGTTCCGGATTTTCTATCAGGCTTCTGCTCAAACCACTCTTGAGGCTCTTCATCCGTTTGCCAATCAAACATACATCCTCTTTCAACACAAAAACGCTAGGCAATTTCATCGTTCATTATCAAATAAACAACAAAATTGTCTAGCGTCCTTAATTTACAATTTAGTTCAGCGGGGAAATTCCAGGGCTAGGAGGTTCTCCTCTAGCTCTCATCCTCCAATTCGGCCGTGACGGCGATGTTTAAATCATTAAGCTGGTGTTCAGCCACAAAGGATGGAGCGTCTGCCATAAGATCAGTTGCTTGGGCAGTTTTGGGGAAGGCCATTACTTCACGGATATTTGGTTCGCCCGCCATCAAGGCCACAATGCGGTCGATACCTGGGGCAATACCACCGTGTGGAGGCGCACCAAATTCAAACGCTTCGAGCATATGTCCAAACTGATCTTCTGCCTCTTCCCATGAAAAGCCAATCAACTCCATGATTTTGCGCTGTAACGGCCGTTCATGGATACGAATACTACCACCCGCAACCTCAAATCCATTACAAACAAGGTCATACTGCTCACTTAATACAGAATGGGGATCCGTATCTAGCAGCGGAATATGCTCTCGTTTTGGTGCAGTAAACATATGATGGCTTGGCGCTAAATGCTCGTTTTCCAAATCCTCTTCGAAAAGCGGGAAATCAATCACCCAGCAAAACGCCATCTCATTTTTATCTTTTAAACCCAAGCGGGTACCCATCTCATCCCGCAGGGCCCCTAGTACGTTAGCAACA
Source organism: Chloroflexota bacterium (assembly GCA_039029915.1). Taxonomy (GTDB): domain Bacteria; phylum Chloroflexota; class Anaerolineae; order Promineifilales; family Promineifilaceae; genus QQUD01. Next base: position 24,218 of record JBCCFD010000001.1, on the reverse strand, counting down.
GTCAGCTTGTGATCGCTGGCAAACAGCAACAAATCACCGGGCTTGGCGTCCATCTTCTCGGTCAGCTCAATGAGCTGTTCAACCGTAAAGAATTTGGTGATAAAGCCGCGCATTTCACCAGTTTCTTCATGAAGGGCCATCCAGGCTAAGCCTTTAGCCCCCTGCTTTTTAGCAATGGCTTCCAGCTCATCAATCTGTTTACGGCTGTAATTTCCACAGCCCGGTACACAAATCGCTTTAACAGGACGCCCAGCAGCCACATTTTCAGAAAAAACTTTAAACGCCGTCTTGCCAGCCAGTTCTGAAATGTCTACCAGTTCCAGACCATAACGAATATCGGGGCGATCGGTACCGAACCGATCCATCGCTTCTTGATAGCTCAGGCGGGGGAACTTATCAGAAGCCAAAGGCACAATACTGACTTCATTCACCATCCCGACCATTAAATCTTCAATCAGATTCAAAACGTCATCTCGCTCAACGAAACTAATTTCCATATCAAGCTGAGTGAATTCAGGCTGGCGATCTGCCCGCAAATCTTCGTCGCGGAAGCAGCGCGCAATTTGGAAATATCGTTCGTATCCGGCCACCATTAACAGCTGCTTTAACTGTTGAGGGCTTTGGGACAAGGCATAAAATTTGCCAGGATGTACGCGGCTTGGTACTAAATAATCTCGAGCCCCTTCTGGTGTGCTTTTAAACAAAATTGGCGTTTCTACTTCAATAAAATCGCGCTGGTCAAGGAAATCACGAATAAATTTAATCGCTTTGTGGCGCAAAACGATGTTGCGCTGCATGCGTTCTCGGCGCAGATCAAGGTAACGATATTTTAGGCGCACGCTTTCATCAACGGATTCATCACGGTCAATAACGAACGGCGGGGTTTTTGCGGGGTTCAGCACATTGAGTTCAGTCACCAAAATTTCAATGTCACCAGTGTCCATATTTGGGTTTTCTTGACCAGACGGCCGTTTAGACACCTCACCCGTTACTTGAATAACATATTCACTCCGAATCTGCTCACCCAAATCAAATGCTTTTTGAGAACGCCCAGAGTCAATCACAACTTGAGTTTTACCATTGCGATCTCTTAGATCAACAAAAATAACACCACCCATATCCCGCCGCCGATTTACCCAACCGGCTAATGTTACGGTTTCGCCAACTTTTTCGACTCGTAATTCCCCACAATTATGTGTTTTTAGCATGCCAATTTCCTTAAACTACTATCAGGTTTAATTTATTATTGCAGAGATATAGCAACCTATATCCTCACATCAATATCTATATTATTTTAACAATTTCAAGACAAGGTGTACTGGTAAGTTTTGTCAATTTTCTACTCTAATATTGAACCGATTTACCTAAACACACCCAATCGAAAATTGTATCATGTCGCTATTGTCGCGACAAAGCGAAGCAAAAATCTAGGTTGAAAAGACCATTAATTAAATTGACACGAGTCCGCTTCATTGTTAAAATGTATGGCACGTTTAAAAGATCAAATTAGGTTAGGTGTTCGGAAACATCTAGTTAAGGCTCATTGTTTATGAAAAGCTTTCCGTTTGCCTAATATTGAAATTTCAACCTAAATTATAAAAGGTAGGGCAACATGGAGCTTATTGATAAAACACCAGTTGAAGAAACCACACAAACCATCACCTTAACCAAAGGTGCTGTTAACATGATTCAAGGCCTATTGGAACAAAAAAACGTCCCTGATTACGGTTTGCGCGTTTTTGTTTCTGGCGGTGGCTGCTCAGGCATGCAATATGGCATGGCTTTAGAGGCTGAAGCACGCCCCTATGATAACGTTGTTGAATCAAGCGGCGTCAAGGTTTTCATCGACCCAACAAGCATGATGTATTTGACTGGTGCAACCATTGACTATGAAGATAGCTTGATGGGTGGCGGATTTAAAATTGATAATCCAAACGCGGCTTCTTCGTGTGGGTGCGGCACTTCTTTCAAAGCAGCCAATGGCGCTGGCGCACCAGCCGGCGGTTGCAGCAGCTGCGGCTAAGCCACGTACTGTTTAAAAATTTCTAATAGGGCGATTGAATCGCCCTATTTTTTTACCTACCTACAAAAAATGCCAACATAGTTATCAATAGAGAAGTTATGCCCTCAAAATATTTTACCGTTGACGAAGCCAATGCTGTTTTAAAACAAGTAGAGCCTTTGGTCGCCCAGCTTGTTGAAAAACAAGCTCAAATTTCTACCGCTGCCCAAGCTATCCAACCATTACTAACCAACATCCAGGATGGTGTAGCCAGCCAAGAGACGTCTAATTTAGTTATAACGTTTTCAGAAATTGAAGCTCTAATCTCTAAAATTCAAGCGTATGGCTGTATTGTGAAGAATGCAAATGTGGGGTTACTAGATTTTTTAGCTGATTTTAATGGCCGTGATATTTATCTTTGCTGGAAACATGGGGAAGACAAGATCTCTTTTTATCACGATATACACGACGGTTTTAACGGCCGTAAACCAATCATTTAGAAGAGAAAAGAGAAAAAAGAAGAAAAAACTAGAGGGAGGCATGGGCTTAGGTCCCATGCCTCCCTCTAGCTCAATACGCTAACTCAGATTACCGCTGATCCATTGAAACAAAATCACGTTCCCCTTCACCCAAATAAATTTGGCGAGGACGCGCAATCGCTTGTTCCCGATCTTCGTGATACTCCATCCATTGTGCTAACCAACCCACAGTACGAGGAATGGCAAACATGACGGTAAACATGCTTGTTGGCAAGCCCATCGCTTGATAAATCAACCCAGAATAGAAATCGACATTGGGATACAGTTTCTTCTGAATGAAGAAATCATCCTCTAGTGCAATACGTTCCAATTCAAGGGCAATATCTAACAGCGGATTCGCACCGGTAACTGAAAGCACCTGATCAGCAACGTTCTTGATGATCTTGGCTCTTGGATCGTAGTTTTTATAAACACGGTGACCAAAGCCCATCAAACGAACGGAGCGATCTGTTTTCACCTTCTCAATGAAGGCTGGAATATTTTTCATATCCCCAATTTCATTTAGCATGCGCAAAACGGCTTCATTAGCACCCCCATGAAGAGGGCCTGATAAAGCAGCAGCAGCAGCAGCCACAGCACTGTACGGGTCAACATGTGAACTACCCACGGCGCGCATCGCGTTAGTGCCACAATTTTGTTCATGGTCAGCATGGAGCGTGAACAAAACATCTAGGGCACGTTCCAAAATTGGATCTGGTTCATATTTTGGTTCAACCATTTTGAACATCATATTCAGGAAGTTTCCTGAGTAGCTCAAATCATTGTTGGGATAGTTGATAGGTAAACCCATGATGTGACGATAGGCAAAGGCGGCTAATGTGGGTACTTTTGCAATAAGACGTTTGACCTGAAGAAGCCGATTTTCAGAATCGCTAATGTTTCTCGCTTCGGGATAAAAGGTAGATAAGGCTGATACACTGCTGATGAACATGCCCATCGGATGAGCATCATATCGGAAAACGTCAAAGAACTCTTTCATATTTTCATGAATGAGCGTGTGATGGGTAATTTCATCATTCCAATCTGCTAATTGGTCAGCAGTTGGCAATTCGCCAAACAAAATTAGGTAAGAAACTTCAGGAAAGGAGGCTTTTTCAGCCAGTTGCTCAATGGGATAGCCCCGATAGCGCAGAATACCTTTATCTCCAGCGATAAATGTAATATTACTTTTTGTTGATGCTGTATTTTTGAAGGCTGGATCGTAACTCATCATGCCAAAATCATCGTCGTTGACTTTGATCTGACGCAAATCCATCGCCTTAATAGTGTCATGTTGTATGGGGACTTCATAGGTTCTGTTGGTTCGATTATCAGTAATTGTGAGTGTATCTTTGGACATTAAACCTCCGCAAAGTTTGCAGTGACCGATTTTTAACGCATTTAGTAAACCGTTTTCAAGTTTACTCGTTTGCAATAATTAGCAGTTTTTCATTAGATTATCTGAATTTTTCAAACAAATTGCGAGAAACTGCCTAGGTCATATAAATTGTAAAAATAGGTGGTGACTTGAAAGTGGTTTTCTAAAATGAAAGGTAAACAAGTGGGATTTACTACAACAAATCATCAACTTCGTGTCAAACATTTTTTGATTTACGGATTTACGTTTTCGTAATCGTGAAATTTATAACGAGTATATCTAATTCTTAATTTTTGGCATCTCTAGGACACTAATTTGAAGCCAACCTGGCAAAATTTAGGGCGTCTTCTAATGTTGTGATCTTACCAGCAGCCTGCTCTTCTTTGATTAGCCGCAGCAAACGGCCGATTTCGGGGCCAGATGGCAATTTAAGCTGCTGCATAAGCTCACGGCCGTTTATCAACATAGGCGGGTTTATAACTTGATTGTATCTCTTAAATCGCCCTTCTAGCAGGGCATTAATGATTTTGTCAGTCGCTTCTTCATGCTTTTGAAAATAACCTAACGCTTTAGATGCGCTAACCAAAATGAGCTGATCAACGCCCTCATTTTCAAACTCTAAAAAATATCGGTAAATTTGGCGTGGCAAAATGGGTTGTTCCCCAAGTTGCTGCACCAGTTTATTGAAGCGCCCCTGCTGTATAAGCCCCTTTTTAAGGTAAGCAATGGCTTGGTTGCTAAACGCCATCTTGCGAAGACGAGCCTCAACAGATTCAGCTGTGCCTTGAGGCGAATTAGCGCTTTCGGGCTGAAAGAAAAGGGCCATGAGACGAAGAAGAATACGGCCGTTTACCCCGCCATCAAACGTTTGTGACAAATGCGCTTTTAGTTCATCTCGAAAAGGGCTTAAGGCAGTTACCGCTAACGAACCTTCAGTGGCTTGATGCCCATCAATGAAACGCTCAATTTGAACAAGCTCTCGAAGCATATCAAGCTTCCCCGAGCGTTCAATCATCCTTTGGTCCAATTCTGGGAAAATCTGAGTTAAGAACCCAAGCGTATGAATCCGCGTCACGGCGGGGGCTGGTGATTGAATGGAAAGCACCTTGAGCCATTCATCCCGAATTCGCTCGCTTGAAGGTTGATCAAGGAGCGGGACAGCGCTCCGAATGGCCTGCTTAGTTGTTTCATCAATGTGCAACGATAGCGAGTGGGCTTGCCGTACAGCTCGAATGGCTCGGACGGGATCATTGGTTAGGGCGTTTGGATTGGTGAGTTGAATTTGTCTTGCATCTAATGCGGCTAACCCACCAACCAAATCTACCACGCTTTCCCGATATTTGGCCGTGGCGGGCAGGGCAAGCGCGTTGAGTGTGAAATCTCGATCTTTTAAATCTTCTTCTAAATTTGACCCTCGAAATTTGGCAAAATCAAGCGTGGTGTCTTGCTCCGCAATCACAACCCGCCCGGTATCACGCTCTTTATCCAAAACGTAGGCTGGCCAGCCAAACGCATCGCCAGTTTTCATGCTGAGGCGAATAGCGCCCTGTGGCACCACGAAGTCAAGATCATGCACAGGCTTCCCTAGCAGGATATCCCGTACGGCACCGCCAACTAGGTAAATGGGCTGAGATTGTTTGAGAAAAAACGGCCGTAATTTAACCAAGAGCGGCGGCAATTCAAGGGGTGTTCCCCCAGCACGCTCGACATACCGAATCGTAAAGCGATCTTTAGGGCGGTTTCTTTTGGCAAGGGCCAAGGCAGCCTTTGGGGTTTCACCAACACCCACCACAAGCTCATCAAAAAGCGCCACCCAGTGGCCTTCATAATTCGACAGGTCACGCTCAAGCATTTAGATGTGCAAACGTCTCCGGTTTCAAGACCGCAATATAGGGTAGATTGCGATAATATTCGTCAAAATCAAGCCCATACCCCACCACAAATTCATCAGGGATCTCAAACCCGATATATTTAACATCTACATCCACTTCGCGGCGAGACGGTTTGGTAAGCAGGGTGCAAATTTCCAGTGAAGCAGGTTCTCGAGCTAACAGCAGCTGGCGTAAATAGCTCAGCGTACGACCACTATCGATAATGTCCTCTACGATCAGCACGTGCCGTCCGGCTAATGGCTGTTTGAGATCCATCATAATTTGCACAACACCACTAGATTCTGTGCTCTTGCCCTCGTAACTAGATACAGCCATAAAATCGACGTGATGCGACATCTTGATCGCACGGCTTAAATCCGACAAGAAGATATAGCCACCCTTCAACACACAAATCAAGAGTAAATCAATGCCCGCGTAATCGGCTTCAATTTGAAAAGCGATTTCTTCAATGCGCGCCTGTAATTTTTTCTCTGTAATCAGCGCATAATCTATGTTGTTGGCAATATTAGGGAAATTAGACATGACTCTCTCCATTTCTAGCAGGAAGCACCTGATGACAGCTTCGGCATCTTGCTTCGTAAACTTCTGCGGCACCAACCATGACGATAGGATCGTCATAGGCGGCTGGTTGGCCATCAATTAGCCGCTGGGTACGGCTCGCATCATCCCGACAAACGACGCAAATGGCGTGCAGTTTGTCGACGTGCTCAGCTTGGGCAATCAGCCCAGGCATTGGCCCAAACGGCTCACCTCTGAAGTCCATATCTAACCCACCACAAATCACACGCATGCCCAGATCTGCAAGCATATTGCAAATTTGAATCACCTCAGGCTCAAAGAACTGCACTTCATCAATGGCGACCACAGTTGTGTCCGGATCGATAAGCTTGGGTATTTCAACGGCCGTTTCCACTGGCACTGCTTCAAACGCCGCCCCATTGTGCGATGTCACCTTCTCCACGTGATATCGCTTATCAATAATCGGCTTAAAAACCTGAACTTTTTGTTTAGCAATGACAGCCCGCCGCAAACGACGAATCAACTCCTCAGTTTTGCCGCTAAACATGCTCCCGCAAATGATCTCTATACGACCACGTGCACCCTCACTCATATGGTTCTCCTCTACTCTCCTTACACCTATTTCTACAAAATCAGTGCTTATGTGTTCCGAAGTTTCTAATTTGACAACCCTGTTAGATAAAAATTTCGGAACTTCGAGGAAACGAAGTTTATAGCTGTCGTTTTATTCAAAACAGGAACTTCATTTCACTTAAGCACCCTAAGCTTGTCGAAGGACGAAGGATGTCACATCGACAGGCTCAGTGACCGCTATTTGCGTAAATCCTAAAAATAAAAAAGGTAGACACGAAAACCGCATCTACCTTTTAAAAAACATAATTCATCTTTGCAGAGTAGCTCTATTCGATCAAGCCTTCTGCACGTAAGAAGCGTTTGATATCAATTAACGCTTTTTGACCAATACCTGGGAGCGCTAGCAGAGCGTCGTCACCTTGTTCAAGAAGCGCTACGAGCTCACCAGCGGTCTTAACATCTGCTTCGCCTAATGCTTTTTCAGCTCGTTTACCAAGCCCCATCGCTTCTACTGATAGGTTAACAGGTTTGGCTTTTTCTTGTTTGACCTCTGCCTCTTGCTGCATCTCTTGACGACGCTGCAAACGACGCATGAAGCGATCAACTTGTCCTTCGGTATCCAGTAAACGTTGGGTTCCTGTATAGAATGGGTGAGTGCCTGACCAGATTTCAACTCGGATCTCTGGCATTGTTGAGCCAACAGTGGCAACTTGCTCACCTTCAACGAATACTTTGGCTTCAGGATACCACTTTGGGTGGGTATTCTCTTTCATGTGATATCTCCTTAGCCTTAGGCTACGCCTTCAGCGGGATAAACACTGACCACTTTACGGCCGTGTTTATTCTCAAATTTGACGTGACCATCAATCAATGAGTAGATGGTGTAATCTTTACCCAAGCCAACATTGTTGCCAGGGACATATTTTGTGCCGCGTTGACGCAGAATAATGTTGCCGCAGATCACTGACTCGCCGCCATATTTCTTTACGCCAAGTCGTTTAGCATTACTATCACGTCCGTTTTTGGTTGAACCAGCACCTTTTTTATGAGCCATGTCTTTACCTTCCTGTAGAGAAAAAACGATTTAATCAAATTGCTTAAGAATCCTTTTTTTCTCTTTAATAAGCAGATCGTTACCGATATAACTAATTTTAGCCTCTTAAACGATTTACTTGACTACCCAGCCGTAATCGAATCAATACGGATGCGTGTATAGCTTTGCCGATGACCTTTGCGACGGCGATAGCGTTTCTTGGGCTTATATTTCCAAACGAAAATTTTCTTGCCACGATATTGTTCAACAACGGTTGCCTTAACGGAAGCACCTTCGACTGACGGTTGTCCTACTGTAATATTGTCGCCATTGGCCACAAGAAGAACGTTGTCTAAATCAAACTGCTCACCGACTTCATAAGGCAACTTTTCTACTGAAAAGCTGTGACCTTCTTCGGCGCGGTATTGCCGGCCACCACTTTCAACAATTGCGTACATGGATATCCTCCAAAAAAAACACGACATGTGGTTCATGTCGTTGCTTTGTAAAGTCTTGTATGGGCAGTGGTTGAAAACCCATACAGCGACTTGGAATTATAATCAAGCCAGCCTAAAATGTCAAAGCATCCGTGTCCCCTTTTTAGGTTCTTTACGGAGACTGGTCGATATAGGCATTGGCAGGCAGGATAATCGGCATATTTTTATTGGTTTCCACATCAAAAAGCATCCATTTCCCCGTTTCATAATCAGAATAAATCAATTGCGTTTTATTGATCCAACGGCCGTATAATCCCATTTCTAAAATATTAAAGAAGGTGGTGTCTTCTTTAAGAATCCAGATGCCGTGTACGTCACCAGTTCCTTGAACCAGCAAGTATTCCCCCGACGCATTCCAGAATGGGGCAGAAGGAGGGCCTTCAGGGCCACCATATCGAATGGGGATGAGCGTGGCATTACTACCCCAAAAATCAATATGCATCGTACCGGAATGAGCAAGACCACAGTTTGAAAAGATAAAAAAGGTTAGATAACGGCCGTTTGGTGACCAAGTTGGTTTCCCGACACAATCATTGATGACCTCCGGTAGGCCGTAAGATACAAAATCTATCTGGAAATCTTCCCTTGTCTTGATATTGTAAAGCCAGATCCCCTTCTTTTCAGATGGCTCAAGCCGGGTCGAATAACTCCCTTGATACGCTACCCATTCGCCTGCTGGATTTGCAGCAGCCGCCCCGCCAAGAAACTGGTACCCTGCGCCATCCACACGCACAATCCCAGATTGCGGCAAATCTGATTCAGTCCATGAGCCGCCTAAAGCCAAAGACAACAAAACCCAATCTGATTCAGCTGTCCACCAATCAGACACAATGCCTTCTCCAAAATTATCTATATTGAGCGGTAAATAGGTGTTGGATTCGTTAACCTGCCAAAACGCCTCACCAGCCGCCACATCCACATAGTAAGCGGCATCTGGCGTCATAACGAGAGTGATTGCTTCATCTGGAGAATTATAAAACGATTGAGTGGGTATGATAACTGCCTCATTCGCTGCATCTACCACATACTGCGTTCCTTGAATAAAATATTCCAAACCGACGGGAAAGGTCGCGGTTGGCGTTGGTTCTACCGTTGGGGAAGCCGTAAAAGTTGGGGAGGGGGTTTGAGTCAGCGTTGGCAATGGTGTTGTCGTGGCGGTTGGGGGTTGAATTGTGGCAGTTGCAGATGGCGTTGGGTGAGGAGAAGGCGTCTCTGTGGGTGAAACGGCCGTTACCTCAACAATCACGGTCGGTTCAACTATTAGAGTTTCATCTTGGCAACTGGCGGCTAGCAAAACAATGATAGATAGCACGAAATAAAAAAGGGTAATAGGTTTCATATTGCCTCACTCATCTTGGATAAACAGCAATCACATTTGGTATTGGTAAAAAACCAATGCTATCTTCTCCAACGACGGCGAGGCTTGAAGAGTTCCCACCATCTAAATTTAAGGCAATATCAATGTCCAAATCAGACTGCACCAGCCACTCACTCATTTTCGCTAGGGAAAATGCACCAAACTGGGTGATAATGATTAAAACACGGCCGTTTCCATCCACCGCTAGCACCGTCCGGCGCGCCGCTTCCCCCGACTCTGTATATCCGATTTGCCCCCCGTTTTTGACGAGTACCGGAAATGTCTGAATGCCGAACTCTATTGGGTCATTGGGTGAATACGGCCGTATCGCCAAATCCTGAATCTGTACTCGACCATCATTAATCACCATCATCCCCGCAAAGTCACCATAAGTCTGTCCAGCTGCCACCCCATCCACCACAATTAAACCCGTCGCAAGATATTCTGGGGTGAAAAAACTACCGTTTACAACAACCAGCGCATCAAGCTGGGCCATCCATGATTGAATTGATTGAGGGGAATTAGGCTGGTAAGCCAGCTCAAATCGGTTTAGGTTAGTGTCTACACGAATTACTTTCACGCTCTGAATCAAGACGTTTTCAGCATCAAATGAATCAAAGGTGCGCTTTTCAATGCCAGGATGAATGGTTTGCCACTGGTTTGGAGCTGGTGTTGAGGTTGGGGAAAGGGTTGGTGTTGAAATTGGCGCTTGGGGAACTTGTTCAGAGCTTGTCGAAGGGTTAGGGCTTGGGGATTGGGCAATAGGGGTTGGGATGTTGGAAACGGCCGTTTGACACCCAAACAGCAACACTATCAAGAACCCAACCCCTGCAAATTTTAGGCTTGAAAAGAATGTGTTTAGAAAAACAGTTTTACGAAAACAGCGATTTGATACGGTCAAGAATGCCGCCAGGCTCACCTTCACTTTTGACAATTTTAACACTCCCATAAAAAGCGATATGATTTTTAATATTGCTTGCCGCCTTGGATGGGTTAGGATAATACCATGCTGCCCCTTTATTCACTTTGCCATCGACCTCAATATCATAGTAGCTAGCGGTGCCTTTCCAGGGACAAACAGTGGTTTGGCTATTCTTTTTGAAATATGTTTGGTTCACTGAATTCGGGGGGAAGTAATGATTGCCTTCCACCATAACAGTATTGGTACTTTCTGCAATTACGACGTCGTTCCAGATTGCTTTTGGCATTTGGCCTCCGATTTTGAGTGATTCGTTATTCGTCATTACCAGTTACTAAATCACTTATTTTACATTCTGACGCCATTAACAATACAACCCTTACTGCTTCACCCGCAGAGATCTGAGGCGATTAATGGCGGCGGCAAGTTCGAATTTGCGAAATTCAGCATAGTCAGCGTTGGAACGGTCGTTTAGCACCCGCAGGCCCTTTTTCTCAATATCCTGCATGACTAGACCAATGATTTCAGATAACGGCCGTTTACCGTCCATATAGGTTTGCCGAGCGTACCAAATCGCATCCGCAATAGCACGGGTTTGACTGCTGTCCACAAGTTGGGAAATTGCGCTCAAATCGATCGTTTCCGTCCCGAATGAGATCGTCTCCACATCTCGGGTTTTGATATGGCTATCTCGCCGTCCCTTGCTTGGATCAATAGAGCGGGGGAGCGGAACGCGCGGGGTAAGTTTTGTGAAATCTGCGGCGGTGTTTGATTGACGCTGCACTGAAAACTGGGTGGCAATTGTTTTCGCCTCAGCCGTTCGGTCAGCCGGTCGATAAGAATCCATTCCAATTACACAATCTGCCACATCAAAATAATCGCCGCTGCCCCCAATCACTAGAATCGTCGAAACGCCTGCCTCTTCATATAGAGACCTAACTCGATCGATGAATGGGGTGATGGGTTCTTTTTCTTGCGCCACCAGCGCCTGCATTCGCTGATCCCGAATCATAAAGTTGGTTGCGGCGGTGTCTTCATCAATCAATAGGAGTTGACTATTCAGGGCGACTGCTTCCAGAATATTGGCCGCTTGCGAGGTTGAGCCAGAGGCATTATCACTACTGAAGTGCGTGGTATCCTGACCAAAAGGGAGGTTGTTAATAAAAGGAGAGATGTCAACACCTGCTACCCGACGGCCATCTTCGGCCCGAATTTTAACTGCCGTTTTGCTCGTCACTACCAGCTCCCGTCCATCTCCAGGTTTATGATTGTAAATGCCGTGTTCGAGCGCATTGAGCAACGTTGATTTGCCATGAAAGCCACCGCCCACTATCAGTGTGACCCCTTTGGGAATGCCCATACCGTGAATAGTCCCTGCATTTGGTAATTCAACGGCCACTTCAAGCTCAGGTGGAGATTGCCATTTGACAACGCGATCGTTACGCAACGGCCGTTCATCTACCCCCGAGCGTCTTGGCAATACGGCCCCGTTGGCAATAAACGCCACCAGTCCTTGTTCATCAAGCTGCTGGCGTAAAGCAGTGGCGTCTTCGGAAACGGCCGTATATTGAGCAATCATATCTGCCCGATTGTTTTTATAAATAAGGGCTGTCTCCACAATTTTAGGTAAATCTTGGCAAAGCATGGTTGCCGCCTGACGTCCTAAAACGCGCCGCCCTGCCGCTGGTAATCCCACCGCAAATGAGGCTTCGACAAATTCGGCCGTGACGTGCATCGCTGTTCTGGCTAAAAGCGCTTGCCCCGGCGCATCAATAGCAATAAGCCCGCTTTTGCCACTGCCCCGTTTTTCTGACACCTCACGCGTGACCAGTTGAAAAACGGCGAGCAAATAGTTCTCTAAGCCAATGCGTCGGCTTTCTTTGGTAAATGTTTCAGTTGGATACTTTGCAATAGACTGCGGCACTCTTACCAGCATTCGGCTTGGTGAAGCAAATGGATCCCCCTGCACATAATCAATAAATAGTTCAAAATGAGCAAACTGATACTTGCCTCTTAAATCTTTGTAAGCCTTATATCCTTTACCATCTATTCGTTCGAGGTTTTTTTGTAGATCTGCTTTTTTCATTTTATTTTTTTGTTAGGCGCAAACACGCTAAATGGCCAAAAGAAAATTTTGTTTAAGCTACCTAAATGAGAAGATTATTTCTTTTTTAATCAATCATATTTACATTGATGAAATGAAATGATATTTTAGTATCATAATTTCAAATTTTGAAATTTTCTCACAGTTGCTCAGTTTTTAATTTATTCAACGCTGTAACAATAAACGCATAAATCTAGGTATATAGATTGGGTCAGCTAAAACAATTTTGGCATAGTTTCCCGTTCATCCGCCAATTATTGACCTACTCGTCCTTATTTGCCATACATCATTGGAACATGCACAAGTTTCTGTCTGTTTACTTTTTTAGAAAAGGAGATTTTTTATGTTCACCAGTCGCGTTAAATTGTGTGTTTTGTTTTTTGTATTTCTATTCTTGTCCCACTTTCATATTGATAAAAGTTTAGCCAATGGTTCAACTCCCATCATCAATGAATATGACTTATTGTATGAATCTCGTAACCGGAGCATTTGGGGCCCGGGGGAGGCATGGTCCATACCAGATACTACGATCCCTATCATTGACCGCTTTGATTGGAATGAATCATTTGATTGGGACGCGCAATTATCAGCAGAGGATTATTACATTGAGGATTATCCGGAAACCCCTGAAGGGACGATTGGCGTAGAATTAAGTGGGGAAACCTATGGCGAATTTGGCCTAGATGTGGTCTTTAGAGATTTTGGAGCCGCCTCAGCTGACATTGTTTATCCGGTTTCCATTATCACAAATCAATCTGGGCCTCTACAGGCTGGCGAAACGATTACTCTAGAAACTAATTGGGTATCCACAGATGGCACGGTCTTTGAAGTTTCTCCTTTACAAGGAATAATCGATTTAGATGCCACTTATGAGCTGTACGCGGAACTGTATGCTGAAGCTTGTTTTTTCGCCTGCGCAGACACACACTTTGGTACACCTTATCACCTTGAAAAAACTACCGACACCATTTTATCCGTTAGCATCCAAGATCCTATTTCATTAGACAACATTCCTGGATTCGATGGCCACATTAGAATTCCGGTTATTGATCACACAGTTTCAAAGGAAGCCGACGGTCGCACCTTAGTAGCTGAAGGGACTGACGACAATTTTGTGAGTGTTACAGCTGATATCGATTTTTGGCTTACAAGTTGGTTCGGTTATGTTTTTGAGTATTGTGATGACCCTTTAGATATTGAGATTTGTTTTGAGCTTCTGGGAATCGATACCAACTTCATGATGAGTCAATATCAGCGTTTAACTCTGTCTCCTGAGCTCATGATATCTGTCCAGCTTCCTGAGTCAGTCGCCTATGAAATCTATAATGGCACGACATTGATTGACAGCGGAACATCCCAATCGCTCACCTACAATGCGGATTATATTCTAGCAATTACAGTACCAACCGATTGGTCGTCGAATGAACTCCTTGAGCCGATTTTCGAACTCGAAACGGCAATCGAAAATCAAACAGAAACTAAATTTGCTCAGGACATTTCACTTAATGCCATTTCTGTGACAGAGCCTTTTGAAATAGGTCCTGCTTTTGAATATTCTATAGATATTTTCAGTTACACAGATGATTCACTGTTTGATCAGAATCTGGCCCCTTGGGCTCTTCCTTTCAACTTGCAAAGAAGAATTTATCTGCCAATTTTACAAAAAGAGTAACATAGTTTTCTAGAAGTCAGGTTGCTTCAACTAATCTTCCACAAACCACATCATTTTATTAATCCCTATCTCATAGATGCAACCCTCAATTGTTTTGAGGGTTGTATTTATTTGGGTAAGATAAATACAATAGTTTCGCTAAAACATTTAGCAAACGACAAGAGCAACTTATTTTATTTCAAATACGTAAGTTAGCATGATTTTCATTTGATGTAATCAAAAGGATCCTTTTATGGCGCAAGTAGCACTGAACAGCACCGCTCCAGATTTTACCCTTGATAATTATGAGGGGAATGCTGTTTCTTTATCACAGTTCAAGGGAAACAAAAATGTTTTATTGGTTTTTAATCGCGGCTTTTTCTGACCGTTCTGCCGCGCGCATATGGCGCAGTTGCGCCAAGACTATGATCAATTTGTTGATAGAGACACGGCTATTGTCGTAGCAGGCCCTGATAATGCCGTGAAATTTAAAGATTATTTCACTGAGCACAATTTACAATTTGTAGGCCTGCCTGATCCGAAACATTCGGTTCTAAAATTGTATGGTCAACAAGTTAAAATTTTCAAATTCGGTCGTATGCCAGCCCAGCTTCTTATTGATAAGGAAGGCATGGTTCGCTTTGTGCATTACGGTCACGATATGAGCGATATTCCCAAAAATTCTGAAATGCTGGAACTCATTGATAGTATCCAATAATAAATATGCGCCTGTTGGGATTGAGCCCATATTGCCAACGGATATTTATATAAATATAATAGAAGCCTATCATTTCAGTACTTTTATTGGGAAGGAAAGAACGAAATGACAACTGCATTTCCACCAATTTATAAATCAAAAGCAGGTTACGAAGCCGTGATGGCACGATACGAGTCCGTCATGAAACGTGGACCTGTTAACTATTTATCTCAAAAAGTTAAAACTCGCTTTGGCAATACCTATGTCTTAGAGGGTGGTAATCTAGAGGGTGAGCCTCTGATTCTATTCCATGGCTGGAACGGTAACGCTGCCAATATTGGGGCCAATTTTCCTTTTTTGTTTGATGATTATCACGTTTTTATGCCGGATATTATTGGACAATCGGGGAAGAGCGAAGCAACACGGCCGTCTACACGTGGCTCTGGGTACGTTGACTGGGTGCAAGATTTGATAGATGCCCTTAAGCTACCTGAAGTGACCTTAGTTGGTATGTCTGGCGGGGGCTGGCTTTCACTAAAAACAGCCTCTTACCTGCCTAAAGAGCGGATCAAACAAGTGGTTGGGGTAAGTATTGCTAGCTTAACCAGCGTGAATTGGATCAGCGTGCTGAGCTGGTTAGCTAGATCAAAGCTCTACCCAGCCTCATCCATGGAGTCCTTTCTACGTACAAACCTCGCTTCCGATATCCGCAGTGAAAAAGCGATTCAGTTCTATAAAAATATGGAACTGCTCATTAATCATTTCAAGCCAAACCTGAATCCGCACGTCCTGCGAAATTGGGAGCTGCGAAACATTGAATCCCCTCTACTGGTGTTGATGGGTGATAACGAACGCATCTTTTATGGGCAGAAATCGGTTGAGCGCGTTCGCAAAAATGTACCGGGCCTTGTTTCTGCCGAAATCGTGCCTGATGCCGGCCATGTAATGACCATTGACCGACCAGATTTTCTGGAAGAGCGAATTCTCAAGTTTTTACGTTCAGGAAAGTAAGCAATTAGCAATTGGGTAATTAAGATGCGAAACGCCATCTTCAATTACCCAATTTTTGAGCCACCTGACCGCCCAATTCGTCAATAGAACAAATTTTCCACATACCCAAAAATTCAGCTATACTCATTAGACAATTATCGAATGCTCCGTCAAGGACATTTGTTCAGCATCTCATTTCAATTGGATTAATAGCTATGTCAAATTCTGAATTCCATTTAGAAGAGAGTTTTCAAGCCAACCGCAGTTCCCCAATCAACTGGATCCGTTCACATTCCATACGCTACTGGTGGCTTCCCCTTCTGGTAATCTTAGCGGCCGTTTTTAACAACTTCGCTGCTAGCTACATCCAAATCCTGATTGGGCAGGTTTTTGACCTAATTAATCAGGAAAGCTGGCAAATTTCTGTGCTCACAGGGTTAGCTTTGACTGCATTGGGAGCCAGTACCGCTCAGGGCGTTTTGGGTCTGATGCGCAACTTTGCCACCGAATGGATTGCTCAGTTAATCGAACGAAACGGCCGTGAAGAGCTCTATGTATCGCTCCTTGGCAAAAGCCAAACCTTTCATGGACGACAACGTATTGGTGACATTATGGCTCGCGCTACCAACGACGTTCAATCTCTCAATTTGATGTTTAGTCCAGGGCTGATGCTTATCACTGACACCGTGATGGCCATTATTGTGCCGCTAGCCCTCATTGCTACACTGAATGCTCAGCTTTTGCTAGTGCCATTTCTCTTCCTATTTTTCTTTGTCGTCACAGTCCGTGACTATTCCAATCGGCTTAGCCCTGTTAGCCAGGCGATGCGCGGTCAATTTGGCATGATGAATGCGGGTCTAGCCGAATCAATCGGTGGTGTAGAGGTCGTCAAAGGCAACGCCCAAGAAGAACAAGAAATTGATAAATTCACTCATAATGCTTCAAAATTCCGCGATTTCTTTATCCAAAATGGAGAAATTCAGGCGGTTTATTTGCCACTGCTTGTTTATAGTGTTTTCCTGGCGCTAGGGTTTTTCCATGCGCTTTGGATGTGGCAAAGGGGTGCGCTTACGCTCGGTGAAGTTGTGGCGTTTATGGGGCTGTTTGGTATTTTGCGTTTCCCTACTTTTATCTCCCTCTTCTCGTTTGACCTTGTTAATTTAGGGATTGCCAGCGCCAAACGCATCTTGGAATTGATCAACACAGAAACTGAGCTGGATGAAAATGAGCAGGGTCACAATGCCAAAATCAAGGGTCAGGTGACGTTTGATAATGTGCAGTTTGGGTATGATGAAACGGCCGTTCTTGAAAACATCAACTTCACGATTGACCCAGGTCAGACGGTTGCCATCGTAGGTCAAACAGGCTCCGGTAAAACCACCCTCACCCGTCTCATCAACCGCATCTTTGATGCTCAAGAGGGGGGCGTTTTAATAGACGGAATCGATGTTAAAAAATGGAGCTTAGAATCTTTACGCTCCCAAATCTCTACCATTGAGCAAGACATCTTTCTTTTCTCGCTCACTGTTGCTGAGAATATTGCGTTTGGTAATCCTGACGCCACCCGTGAGGAAATTATCCAAGCCGCTAAAGAAGCCCAAGCTCACGACTTTATCATGGGCTTTGCAGATGGGTATGAAACGGAAATTGGTGAGCGTGGCGTTACGCTTTCTGGCGGGCAGCGGCAGCGCCTCGCGATTGCCCGCGCCTTTATGACAAAGCCCAGCATCCTCATTCTGGATGACAGCACTAGCGCTATCGATAGCGCAACGGAAGATAAAATTCAGCAGGCGATGCGCCGCATTAGTCGACAACAAACGACCTTTTTGATTACCCATCGCCTCTCCCAAATCCGCTGGGCAGACCGCATTTTGGTACTGAGCAACGGTACGATTGCGGATCAAGGCACGCATGACGAATTGCTGGAACGCAGTACGGCTTACCAGCGGATTTTTGCAAGATATGAGTGATTTACGATTTTAGGTTTACGATTTACGAATCGCGATTAGGGATAAGATGTATTGGATACCGGGATTGAAAAACGGCTGTTTAACCACAATGCCTAAACCAGATGGTGGCGATCTGTTGTTATCAGCACTTCAATCTTGGAAAAACGAAGGAACAAATGTTGTGGTCTCCCTATTAACAGAGGATGAAATGGAAACGGCCGTATTAACGAAAGAAGGAGCATTATGTCAACAATCTGGCATGCAATACATCAACTTCCCAATTCAAGATTACAGTACGCCAACTGACACACAAGCAACAATTTCACTCATTTTGAATCTCGGAAAGATGCTAAATCAAGGCAAGCAAATTGCCGTTCACTGTTGGGGTGGCATAGGTCGTTCGACGACTATTGTGGCCGCCACTTTAATTGCACAAGGCTTTGAACCAGCAACCGTTTTTGATGTGATCGGTCAGGCACGAGGGCATCAGGTTCCTGATACCGAAGAGCAAAAACAGTGGGTTTGGCATTTGCCAATTTAAGGATGATTAAAGACTGGACAGGTTTTGAAAACCTGTCTGGTCTGGTCTCGATAACTTAACAGAAAGGAACTCAACATGGGATTTATTCTCGATGGACTCGATACCGAAGATTATGATCGACAGTACAGCGACCGCGAGCTTTTAGGCCGTATCGTTGACTATTTCCGCCCGCACACCAAACGCATGGTCTTGGTGGCGGTGATGATCTTTTTGAATTCAATCTCTGGTGTTGGAGCCCCCATTCTTATATCTCGAGCCATTGATCTCGTGGTGGAAAACCCAACAATTTCAGCCATGCTATTAATGGCGGGTGGAGTTCTTCTGCTTGGGGCGTCTGCCTGGCTGTTTAACTTTATTCGCCAGTACTTTTCTGCTCGCATCGTTGGGAATGTGGTGCTTCAACTGCGTCGAGATGTGTTTGCATCGACCATTCATCACGACATGTCGTTTTATGATGAGCACGCCTCAGGTAAGGTGGTTAGTCGTGTGACTTCCGATACGCAGGGCTTTTCAGAAGTGGTGGCTCTATCGCTCAATCTGCTCAGTCAAGTGCTGCTGGTAGTCATTTTGACCGGCTGGCTTTTCACTATCAATGTAATGCTCACGCTGATTATTATTGCCATGACCCCTGTGGCAGTCGGTATTGCTCTCAGCTTCAGATCAGCGGCACGCAAAGCGACCCAAAACGCGCGGCGGGTAACGGCCGTTATCAACGCCCAAATCCAAGAATCCGTCAGCGGCATCATCGTCGCCAAAAACTTCCGCCAAGAGCCAGCCATCTTTGATACCTTTGAAACCAATAACAAGAAAGCATATCGGGTGGGGCTACAGCGGGGGATGGTGCTCGTTTCCATCTTCCCTATCATGGTCACCGCCTCAGGCGTGGCCACTGCGCTGCTAATCTACTTGGGCGCCTTAGCAACCCGTTCCGACACCTTTTGGGGGCAATTTAGCAACGTAACCCCCGGCGACTGGTATTTATACATGCAGGCGATCGGCTACTACTGGTTCCCCCTCATGAGCATCGCCTCCTTCTGGAGCCAGTTCCAAGATGGTCTGTCTGCCTCTGAAAGGGTTTTCGCCTTAATTGACACTGAATCAAAGGTAGCGCAAATTGATGATCTATCCGTTGGCGCAGCTGATTCGCCGTTAAACGGCCGTATTGAGTTTAAAAACGTTCAGTTTAGCTACACGGACAAAGAGGTTGTTCTGCCTGACTTCTCGCTGGAAATTGAGCCGGGTGAAACGGTAGCCTTGGTTGGCCACACGGGAGCTGGAAAAAGCAGTATTGCCAAGCTGATTACCCGTTTTTACGAGTTCCAAGGTGGGCAAATTTTAATCGACGGTCACAACATTCGAGCCCTCGCTCTGCAAGAGTTTCGCCAGCATATCGGGCTGGTGCCGCAATCACCATTCCTGTTCTCAGGCACCGTTGGTGACAATATCAAATACGGCCGTCCCGATGCCACAGATGCCGATGTGTTAACGGCCGTTCAACAAATCAGCGCTGGGGAATGGCTCCACGGTTTTTCACACGGTTTAGATACCGATGTGGGTGAACGGGGCAGCAACCTATCGATGGGGCAGCGTCAGCTCGTGGCAATGGCTCGCGTTCTGCTCAAAGACCCCGCCATCTTCATTCTCGACGAAGCGACGGCCAGCGTTGATCCGTTTACGGAAACTCAAATTCAAGATGGGCTCGATGCCGTCATGGCCAACCGAACTGCAATCGTGATTGCCCACCGCCTCTCAACTGTGCGCAATGCCGATCGAATTATTGTGATGGCAAACGGCCGTATTATCGAAGAAGGCAGCCACGATGCCTTGATGGCGCAAGCTGGCCACTATGCCGAGCTGTACAACACCTACTTCCGGCATCAATCATTGGAGTACATCAACTCGTTTGGCAATCAGTAAGAAGCTCAAAACGATTAAAGCCACAGCCCCTATCCGCATTTGCGACAATGGGGGCTGGACAGACACCTGGTTTGCAGAGTACGGCACCGTATTCAATATTGCTGTTTCCCCGCTGGTGCACGTCGAAATAGCGTGTTTTCCCCGTTCCGAGAAGCCCTGCCCTGTCACCATCATTGCCCAAAATTATGGGGATGAATATGGGCCAAAGCTAGATGGGGCCTCCTGGGAAAAACATCCACTCATTGAGGCAACATTGGTCCATTCAGGTATCCCTAATGATGTGGCGATTGAACTTCACATCTTCTCAGAAGCCCCGGCTGGGGCCTCAACTGGCACCTCAGCCGCCTTAACCATTGCACTTTTGGCTGGGTTAGCTGAGCTAAACGGGCAATCGCTTGATGGATATGCGCTGGCCTCAGCGGCACATCATGTTGAGACCGTTCTTCTCAAACAGCAATCGGGTATTCAAGACCAGCTTTGTGCCGCATTTGGCGGCATCAATTTGATTGAGATGGCGGCATATCCCCACGCCACGGTCACGCAGCTCCACCTATCGGAAACCGTCACCCAAGAATTAGAAGATCGACTGTTGCTCATTTATTTGGGACAGCCGCACAGTTCGTCAGCCATACATGAAAAGGTGATTCGTGAGCTGGAGGATTTGGGACGAACGGCGAAACAACTAGCGCCTCTAAGAGAAACGGCCGTTCAAGCCGCCACCGCCCTCCAAAATGGAGATTTCCAAGCGCTTGGCCAATCGATGATCGCTAATCATGAAGCTCAACGCGGTTTAAATACAGCCCTTATTAGTCCAGAAGCGGATCAAATTGCGGCAATGGCACAGCAGTATGGTGCCCTCGGCTGGAAAGTCAACGGGGCTGGTGGAAACGGCGGCTCAATCACCCTCTTGGGCAATCAAAATCCTGAACAAAAACAGCAACTCATTCAAGCAATTGAGGCCGCCGACCCAAACTTTAAAAATCTCTCCATTCGGCTTCAAACCAAAGGTGTCACCGTCCAAACCGACTAAAAAATAACAAATTGTTACTTATTTGTCATCCACATCCTCAAAATTTTCCCTAAAATAATTTTTACTTCTGACCGAATTTTTTAATTTCACGCAACCTATTTCAATTCAAGTTATGGTCGATCGTTGTGTCTAGCATCAAATGCTAGCAATCTAACAGAACCTTAGGATTCAACAGGATCAACCATCGTGGTCTTTCTGTGGGCCACTGTCAGACGCAATCATTCATTAAAAGGTATTCATGTTACAAAAAAGCATTGATTTTCGATTCATTCTTCTTCTTATTGGATTATTAGGTATTGGTGGATTTCTCAATATGCAAACCACCCCAGCTTTACAGGCTGGAGGGACGCCGACAACGGCCAATCCCATTCTATTTGTGACGCAAATTCCCATTGCGGCTGACTTTGCCACCATCGGCTCGACCTTCGCCAACCATCGAGCCACATTGAGTTCTGCAGGGCGAGGGGGGGATTTATGGATTCGTTACCCGAACGGTACGCTCAAAAACCTGACTGAAACAGCAGGCTACGGCACGGATGGCTTTCAAGGTGCAGACGGCATTGGCGTCCGTGATCCCGCTGTGTATTGGGATGGCACCAAAGCTATTTTCAGCATGGTCATCGGCTCACCAACCGCCCAATATCAGGTCAATACGTATCGCTGGCAGCTCTATGAGATCACTGGGTTAGGGTTAAATGACACCCCAGTTATCACCAAAGTGCCGAACCAGCCAGAAGATTTCAACAATATTTCCCCCATTTATGGCACCGATGACCGCATCATTTTCACATCGGATCGACCTCGCAACGGGGCAGAGCACCTTTACCCACAGCTAGATGAGTATGAATCTACCCCAACCAACACAGGGCTTTGGAGCCTTGACCCCACAGACGGCGATTTGATTTTGCTTAACCATGCCCCGTCTGGTGATTTTTCCCCCATGATTGACAGCAACGGCCGTATTGTTTTCACGCAGTGGGATCACCTGCAGCGGGACCAACAGGCTGACGCAGATGCCCTTACGCCAAATGGACAAGCAGTGCCGTATGGAGCATTCAACTACAGCAGTGAACTCGAAAATTCAGTCCCGCTCAACGATGCCACAGAGATTTTTCCAGAGCCACGCGCCGAGCGAACGGACCTTCTGCAAGGCACCAATCAGGTTGGGCATAGCTTTAATCACTTCTTCCCGTGGATGATTGAGCAAGACGGCACAGAGGGCGAAGTGTTGCTCCATTTAGGACGACAAGAGCTGCACGGTTATATACCAGCCAGCCTCAATGATGACCCCAATGTGATTGAATTTTACGGTCAATATTCAAGAACCAACAGCAATTCGATTTTGAATATGTTCCACATTGAGGAAGATCCCACTGCGCTTGAAACCTATTTTGGCGTTGATGCACCGGAGTTCCAAACGCATTCTGCGGGCCACATCATTAGCCTCAACACCGCTGGTCTTAATGCGGATCAAGTGGTGGTGAACTATGTAACGGATCCCGACAATAATAACGGCCGTTATCGCGAGCCACTGCCAATGTCCGACGGCGCTCTCGTCGCCGTTTACTCCAGCTACGATGGTGCCGAAACGGGCAGCGGCTTCAACTCAGATTACAATTTCCGGCTTTACACGCTGGCAAACAGCGGTGGTGAAATGGTCGCCTCAGCACCATTAACCAACGGCATCAGCAAAAATATTAGCTATTGGGACCCAGACAGCATGGTCTCTTACAATGGTGTCCTTTGGGAGCTTAATCCCGTCGAAGTTAAAGTGCGCACCCGCCCTGCGGTCACTCCGATTACGCTTGAATCACCTGAGCAAACGGTGTTTGATGACAAAGGTGTCAACGTGGCCGAGTTCCAGCAGTTTCTGGTCGACAACAATTTAGCGCTAGCCATCAGCCGAGATGTGACTTCAAGAGATGATTTGGACCGCCAACAGCCGTTCAATCTTCGCGTGAGCAACGGTGGGGTACAAACGATTGGGGCCAGCGGTGAAATATATGACGTTGCCTATTTACAATTTTTCCAAGGGATGCAAATCAGAGGTTATAACAATTTCCGTGATGGCCGTCGCGTCATTGCCCAACCGATGTTCAATGCCTTTAACCCACCTTCCAATGGTCCAACGAGCAGTGTAGCCATTGGACAAGATGGCTCAATGGCGGCCCTTGTGCCCACCCAGCGGGCGCTCACCTGGCAACTGACTGACGACGCAGGAAATACAGTGGTGGCAGAACGGTATTGGCTTACTTTCCAAGCTGGTGAAATACGGGTTTGCGCCTCCTGTCATGGGTTAAGCGACCTAGACCAAGTGGGGCAAGGGCATCCGCAAAATTCACCCGAAGCGTTAGGCACATTATTGGATTATTATTTGTTTTTGGAAACACTCAATGAGGATGTCTATTTGCCCACCATCGTCAATGATTAACTGGCGTTACGCAGTACCATTAGTGCAAACCTCTGAGGTTTCTAAACTGATCGGCAATCACTGATGTTTCTTTAAAAACCTCAGAGGTTTTCTCCGCCTAACATCAGAAATTAAGTGAAACGAAGTTCCTGCTTTGAATAGAACGACGGCTGCAATCTTCGTTTCCTCGAGGTTCCGAAGCTTTTAACCAACAAGGTTTTCAAATTAGAAACTTCGGAAC